>DAXY01000059.1:1755-2609 GCA_002506645.1 Vulcanisaeta distributa
GGCTGTGGCTGCGGCTTTGGTACTGGGTTGTCGTTCTCGTCAAAATCGTAATCAACATAACCATTCCTATATAGGAGGGTTATCACGTAGTAATTAAGCCCGAGCTCCGCAGCGCCGTAAAACTCATCACCGATTAGGGCGCCAAGCCCACCGGCGTATGTGTAGCCAATATCTAACGCTACCTCCGGCGCTATACTTATGATCACGTCCATGCCATTACCCATACAGTGATATGTACAAGGCGGTATATTAAAGTAGTACTGAGTGGACTTAATGCGGCATTACCGAGAAGTAAGGAGTGATAGTAGTACCAGCGTGATTACCCTGGAAACTTCGAGCGTGAAGCCGTAAAGGTCCCCAACGGCGCCGCCAAGACTCCCCTGCAGCGCCATGAACAATAATGCGCTAAGTACGATGGTTATTAAGGCCACCAATACGCCGGTTAACCCAAGCACAAGGTAGGTAATTGCTAGGCCGATGATTAAGGCGATAATGATTAGGCGAACCCCCTCCTTACTATACCTCGTTAATTGCCAGCCCAGGCCCACGTGGTTCGGTTCCCTACCGAGGACACCGCAGAGGCAACATGCGGATTTAGAGGTTATTTCTGCAACGAGTAATGACTGCCATAGGGCGCCCATTAGGTTGGGTAATGAGGAAACGGCCAGCATTATTAATAATACGACCATCGCTATTGACGCAGAGCCTCTGTGGGGGTCCTTAAGCACCCTAACCCTATCCTCAATGGAGCCCCTAACCATCAAAGCATCAATGACGTCGGCAAAGCCATCAATGTGGTTAAGCCCGGTCAGGGCAAGCAGGAGCATGTACGTAATTGACGCAATTAATAAGTA
>DAXY01000059.1:2752-10144 GCA_002506645.1 Vulcanisaeta distributa
TCTATGAAGTCCTTAATACCCATTCAATATCACCCACCAGGTGCAGGGCGCGCCCTGTTAGGTAGATTCAGTAAGGCCTGCGTTATTATCATTCGATCAAACCTCTCGAGCCTCATCATTGACAGTACCGCATGGATTTACTTATTATTAAGTTTTTATCACCATCTCCTAGAGCCTATCGAGAAAAAGGTTTTTATCCCTAATAATGCTACGCGGGTTTGTTGACGGCCATGATTATGAAGTTCGTGGAGGATGTGGCCGTATTGATAATTACCTACGGCCTGATAGCCCTGAGGGGTGTGGGGAGGGTCAATGTACAGCCCTGGGCGGCAATGCTGCTGGGCGCTGCGCTTACTGTGGTACTCGGCATTTTAACCCCAGCTCAAGCCCTGGCCTCTATTAATCTTAATGTGGTTCTGTTCCTAATCTCGCTATTCACAATATCATCAGCGCTGGAGGTAAGTGGATTCTTTAGTTACTTGGCGTATAAATTGTTGGTTAGTAGTCGTAGTATGAGCAGGCTGATGCTTAGGGTATTTGGGCTGTCAGCCCTGTTATCGCTGGCATTGTCAAATGACGGTATCGCGGGTTCATTCGCACCGATAATAGTTTCCATGAGGAGACAGGCTAGGATCAACGTTAAGCCGCTACTCTATGCCCTAGCCTTCGGCGTGACCATAGGTAGCGTGGCATTACCCATAGGTAACCCGCAGAACCTACTCATTGCCCTCGAGTCCGGCATGCCGAGACCCTTCATAGTCTTTGCGCTCTACCTACTACCGCCGACGATAATAAACGTGCTTGTGACATACTTATTATTACTGCTGCTATTCCGCGAAGTTGCCGATGATGATGTGGAGCTTAAGGAAGTTGGGAGACCTGGGGAGGTGCTAATCAATAGGAGGCTGGCTTACACGGCAATCACGATACTGCTGATATTAATACCGCTCTACTTCATTACCGACACACTCAATGTAAGCCCATACCTAACCCCAGTGACGCTGACCTTCATGGGCGCCTCAATAATATACCTAATAAGCGGTAGTGATAGAAGGAGCATTGCCTATAACGTTGACTGGACCACGATACTATTCTTCATAGGCCTATTCATAGTCAGCGAGGGGGCCCTTGAATCTGGGGTCCTTGGCGCGTTGGTTCATTACCTACCACAACCAACGACGTTAATAGGGGTCTTCATATCGGGTCTACTGCTCAGTCAGGTAATCAGTAACGTCCCAATGGTGGCCCTCTACATACCATTAATGAGGGGGTTAGGTATATCGCCGGACGACCTCAGTGTTTGGGTTGGGTTGGCAGCGTCAAGTACAATAGCCGGTAATCTTACGTTAATTGGTGCGGCAAGCAACGTGATAATTAGTGAAGCTAGCGAGAGGAGGGGCGGTGATGGTTTTGGGTTTCTAGAGTTCATGAGGTACGGTGTGCCAGTAACTATTGTGAATGCCTTGGTCTATTACTTATGGCTGAGTTACGTACATCTGTAATTTCAAATAGTTCTTTCGGTGATTATTGGACAAAATGTTTTTAAAGCATAGTTCTGCCATTGACATGGGGATTGAAATGCGTATTTATGGTGTTGCGATATTTGAGGTTGATAAGGACTTCGACGCCGCCATCCTAGATCTCGAGAATACTGGCTTGCACAGGCTTGAGTACATGGAGATTGACCCAGACTTAGCCACATACCTGGACCTCGCCGAGGAGGAGTTCAGCGACACGCTTGGTAAGTACAGAACAATTAGGGATTACGTGTTTGAGTATGATAATGAAAGGCTCGTACTTATTAGGTTCTTCATGCAGGGTAAACGCGTTGATAAGGCACTACTAGTGAGCCTTAGGGCAGGTACGCTAAGGAGCATTGTCAGGGGGCTTGAGAGGGTTGGTTGGAATAGGCTATTTATGTTCGAGATTAAGAGGGTGATGAGAAGCATTAAGTATACGGACCACTAAGCCCACACTCGTCCATCTCCCTGCTAAGGTTAATTAGGAAATCCGTATCAAGCACTTCGAGCCAATCAACAACGCCAACAACGGCATCGCCACTTAGTACATGGTCAACGATGTACTTGGTAATATCCTGAACGCCCCTGCCCGTGGTATCTACCTCAATAACCCTATCCCTACCAAATGCCTCGATGGCCATGCTCAGGGAGGAGCCGACAACCTCAGAAAGCACGTTCTCAATAACCTTACACCTGGGCCAATTCCTTAATGATAACCTACGCATTAACTCAATCGGGTTGAGCCTGAGCACGATGCACCAATCAATTAATTCCCCATTGACTAGGTTTACGGCCACGGTATCGATGATGTAGGAGCTTAAACCGCTTAATTTCCTCGTAATTAATTCCCGAGCCTCCTCCTCATCTATCACGTAATTCGTGGATAGAGCAGGATCCCACCTGAGGAGGGGTTTTATGAGATCGTTAATGTCTATTAGGGCTGCGTGGAATATTTTTGAGAGCTCAACGGCTATTGTCGTCTTCCCAACGCCTGGAGAACCCGTTATTAATATTCTAACCATTCCAGCCACTCCATGCCCCGCTCATGGCCTAACACGCCTTATGTCCCTCGGGAATGGTATTGCATCCCTAATATGGTCGAGACCGCATACCCACATTACGAACCTATCGATTCCTAGGCCGAAACCGGCGTGCGGTACTGAGCCGTACCTCCTCAGGTCTAGGTACCAGTCATAGTCCTCGGGCTTAAGCCCAAACTTCCTAATCTTGTTGAGTAGTTCCTCATAATCGTAAATACGCTCACCACCACCAACTACCTCCCCATAACCCTCCGGCGCGAGTACGTCAACGCTCAACGTGGTCTCAGGCCTGCCTGGGTCGTTCCTGTGGTAAAACGCCTTTACCTGCTCTGGGAAGTGGTGGAGTAGTATTGGCTTATCGAATTGCATCGTTAATACCCTCTCCTCATCAGCGCCGATGTCATCGCCCCACTTGATGTTTAATCCCTTCGACTGAAGCATCTCGATTGCCTCATCATAACTAACCCTGTAGAATGGTGGTTTCACGTTCTCCAGCATCTTCAAGTCCCTATTCAATAACTTGAGTTCGTCCTGCCTCTCCTCAAGGACCTTATTGACTATGTACGTTATTAAATTCTCGAGTAGATCCAGTAAGCCATCAAATTGAAGCCAAGCCTCCTCAGCCTCCGCATGCCAGAATTCCGTCAAGTGCCTCCTCGTCCTAGACGGCTCTGCCCTAAAGCTAGGAGCAACCGTGTAGACCTTCTCGAGTGAGTATATCAGGACCTCAAGGTAGAATTGGGACGATTGAGTTAGGTACACATCCTCTCTATCGAAGTACTTGACCGGGAATAACGTGGCGCCACCCTCAACGGCGGCTGACACGAACATTGGGCCCTGAACCTCGTAATAGCCCCTGGACCTGAAGAACTCGTGTATCGCGCCAAATACTGTATGCCTTACCCTGAGTATGGCCCACATCCTCCTGCTCCTAATCCATAGATGCCTAACGTCAAGTAGGTACTCACTATCCGCCTTAGCCGCATCCTCATTTATTGGGAATGCATCACCCACGTAGTACCAATCAATGCTCTTAACATGGATCTCAGAACCACCGGGCGCCCTCGGTTCCCTCTTGACGATGCCGGTCAGCACTATTGACGATTCTATATTCAGCTTTGACGCAATACCCGCCACGTTTGGGTCTGACTTATTAATGACCGTCTGTATTATGCCGCTACCATCCCTAATGACTAGGAATATCTTATCCCTCAATTCCCTCTTCCTATACACCCAACCCCTTATTGTTACCTCAGCACCATCGTTTAGGCTAAAGACGTCTCTTATGCTCGTAACCCTACCCCCTATTAAAATAGGTCACGAGTGATGCAATTAGTCACTGGTTATAAAGCTTATCTTCATTAATGCCGCTCGGTAGGTCTTGAAACATATATTGCGTGAACCACCAACCTCTCACCGTCGTTGGGGCAGGTCTCATCAACGACCTTACCCACGTAATCGCCTAGCCTGTACTGTATCGTCTTTGAGTAGCCACAACGTGGGCATACTAAGACCTCAACCTCACCACTGCCTATTACCGATACTTCCCTCGGCTTTACCTGCTCGATTTGCATGAGCAATTCCCTAATTGCCTTATAATACCTATTGTTCATTATCAACCCGATTATTAGGGCTATCACGAAGATTACCAGGCTCATCACCGTTATGTAGAAGTATTCGAAACTCACCACGTAGGCGCCTGCTGAGGATTTAAATAAATTACTAACCACCCACCCCTACTGGGCTACACCACCCGTATTACCAACGCCAATTAATATTGTCTCCTCACCCTCCCTAACGTACTCCCTAATAACCCTCTTAACCCTCTCCACAGCCTCATTAACGGCACTCTCGACATCCTTATTCATTGCCGACAACGCCTCGGGAAGCCCCATCTTAATTAGTACTGCGTATAGGGGTATGCCGTACTTACTTGCCGTTCTCTCAATGTTAAACCTCTCAACTCCAATACCCCCCATTGCAACGCCAACTCCCTCGGCTATTGAACCCGTTTTCTCGCCCTCGAACTTCAGGGCCGCGTCTACGGTTATTATCATCCTCGGCCTAACGCCAACCCTCTCCACTAGGTATGTTATGCCATCATCGAGATTACCAACCGTACCTCCAGGTCCCCTGGCCTTAATGACGTAGACCTTCCTACCCTCGAAATTGCAGAGCCCTATGTAGGTATCCTTAACATTGTGGGTGAGCTCGGTAATGTCCGTGCAGCTCCTCATGAACCTATACGCCGTTAATGGTCCAGCGGCATCACCGACGGGCTGCCCCTTTAGGAATGTGGTTATTGCGCCATTAAGCGCGTCGACATACTCCTTAATAATTGGTAACAGCATGTATACCTGCATCATTAGGTATGGATTCTTGTACTTATTACTCAACCTATAGTAGTGCATGATCACTTTGTATATGAAGTTCAACTCCCTTAAGCCGTCAACCGCATCAACGACATTCTGGATTAAGGGCCTATCAACATTCGGTAATAGAGCCCTTATTGAGTCCTCAAGCTTCTCGTTGTATGACGTTACCAACAGCTTAAGGGTTCTCATAAGCCCCGTGGGCTCGGCACTAACGGGCTCTATGACCACGAACTCCATGATATCTCGTATCGTCTTCTCAACCGAGTTATTACTCACCGTCTGGGCCGACCCATTGGACTTCAGTAATTGATTAATGTGGTTTATCACTAAATTTACATTACTCGTTATTAACCTACTTAGGTTTGCAAGAAAGTTACCCACTGTGTAGGAGTACCACGCTATTGCCATGTAGTTCTGGAAGTAAGGTGTAAATAATAGCACTAATATTACAAGCCAAATTATCGTAGAGATGAGACTCCAAAAACTACTTTGGCTACTTGGTCCTATCTGGAGCAGTATTTGTTGCAGAACCAGTAGTATACCCATCAACTAGCAATGATAAGTACTAATTTTAAAAACATTCTGGGCATGATGACCAAAGCAATGGGTGTTAGAAAATGCTATGGCTCCTATTCACGACGGGCGCATGCAACCTAAGGTGCTCATACTGTGGGGGATCCTTCGAGCCGCATGTCGTACCCTGGAGGATTAATTACGATACAAACAGGCTTAAGCAATTAATCGAGGAGGATAAAGATGCCGTGATTATTTTCTACGGTGGTGAACCACTGCTTAATCCACGGTTTATCATGTGGGTCATGGATAACATCAGGGCGAGGAGGTTTGGTATACAGACCAATGGAACCCTCATCAACCTATTGCCCAGGGATTACTGGAGAAGGATGGACGTAGTCCTACTATCAATTGACGGTAGGGAGTGGGTAACCGACGCAAGTAGGGGTAGGGGCGTCTATAGAGTCGTCGTTAACGCACTTAATTACCTAAGGAGTATTGGGGTTAGGAGGATCATAGCCAGGATGACTGTTACGGAATTGACGGACATATACGAGGACGTAACCCACCTGCTTGGTCTCGGCTTTGACTACGTACATTGGCAGTTAAACGTAATATGGACGAACAGGTGGGATGTGAGGAGGTGGGCAGATAGCAATTACCTACCCGGCATTAGGAGGTTGGTTAACCTATTTCTCGAGAGCGCTATGGAGGGGAGGGTATTGGGCATAGTGCCAATACTTGGGGTACTAAGCGCATACCTGTACAGGCCTTACGAAGGCCCACCATGCGGCGCCGGTTATAGGTCCGTCGCAGTGTCAACCGACGGTAGGGTACTCGCATGCCCAATAGCGGTTAGGGAAGGGTGGGCCATCCTCGGCAATGTTAATAATGGGTTCAAACTAATGGAGGTTAAATTACCCGAGAGGTGCATGAGGTGCGAGTTCAGGCCGTACTGCGGTGGTAGATGCCTATACGCAATAATGGAGGGTGAAAACTACTGGGGCAGGGATGGCGTTGAGGATGTGGATTACGTAACCAGGGAAACAATAAGGGCAATACTATCAATAGCGCCCCAAATAAAGGAGTTAATTAATGAGGGCGTTATTAAGGAAGAAGAGTTAATTTACGACCCAGTGCTAGACTCGACGGAGGTAATACCGTGAACCAATAAATATGCCTAAAAACAAATAAAGTAATTTAAGAATAGGGCTAGGCCCCGTAGCTCAGTCAGGAAGAGCGGCGGCCTTCGGAGCCGTAGGTCGTGGGTTCAAATCCCACCGGGGCCGCCAATTACTTTACTGCCGTAGTTTATTATAGAATCGCCATAATTAAATGCCGGCGCGCACTCATCGAGCCACCATATAAGGGCTTGCCATTATACTTAAATCCCATGCCCCGTGGTATTAATAGGCGATTGGAACTTCCCACGCAGCTTAAGGGCTTTTTCTATGAAACCAATTCATCAGCAACGAGTATGTTAAGAATCCCTCATTAATTGCTTGCTGCTCCTTAGATATTATTCAATATTAATACTTTACGCACAAACTTTTATCTATATTAATGTTCTTAATTACGAAATTCATAGACCTTATAATCCTCATAATCCTATCCATAGCATCCCCACTAAGGACATCGCAATTCTTTAGATAAATGTATACTCTCGACTCCCTATTAATTTCGGAGGACTTGATGTTATTGGCAATGGCCATACAACAGGGGGTCCTCGAATCCTCATCTACGATTATTACGCTATCGCCCTCAGCAATGCCAGGGTTTGAATTTAATATTAAAGGATGCTCACTTAAGCAATTGCATGGTCTTGAACAATCCCTAACAAAAACTAACCAACAACCCATGAACTAGACAAAATAGAGGGAATATGGATATATTTTAAGTTTTAGGATTTGATTAGTTCAATGTTTCTTAGGTTATTATGTTTCC
>DAXY01000037.1:0-2536 GCA_002506645.1 Vulcanisaeta distributa
TGCGAGCCTAGGTATCGTCTATGCGATATCCAATGCCACGCTTGCCCTAGGCACGTTAATGGCGCCAGCAGTATCGAGGCTGATGCGCAGTAGGGTTCTTTCAGTGGTAATGCTTGAGGGTTTTGCCACCGGCGTTTTGGCGGTGATGCCGTTGATATATAACCTACCGCTATTGCTGATTCTATTCATAGTTAGGAACACCCTCATGAACATGGCAAACCCATTACTGACCTCGCTCATTAATGAGTTGGTGCCTGGGGAGGAGAGGGGTAGAGTATTTGGTATTTGGAATATGATATCCTCAATACCGCGCGCCGTTGGCCCGGGCATTGGTGGTTACTTAATGGACGTTGGTTACTTGGACATGCCCCTGTACATCACGGCAATCCTCTACGCCATCGCGGTGGCGCTATTCTACGCATTGCTTAGGGGTGTCGAGGGTAGGGTTAGCGTTGTCCACAGTACTTAATACCTCACTCACTGCTTTACTGGTCACAGGAAAAATATTAATTAAATAGGCCCTGTGGTACTCTGGCGTGAATTTTCAGGAGAGAGTATCAAGGAGTATTGGAGGGATGAGGAACCTACTTTGGGCCTTACTCGGCCCTGGATGGCTCGTAATGCTTGCGGACGTAGATGCCCCAAGCATACTAACGGCAATGCAGAGTGGTTACTACACCGGGTTCGCCATGGTTCCCTGGCTAATAATCCTCACAATACCGCTGTACTTCATCCAGGAATTAACGATTAGGGCCGCGTTAGGCAGCGGCAGGGGCATGGGGGCGCTACTCAGGGAGGTTTATGGGAGTGGGGTTGCAGCCATTTCACTGATTGCAATGATAGTGATTGACGGCGCTGCGTACATCGGTGAGTACGCGGCTATATCGTCAGTGGGCCTATTATTTGGAGTGCCCGTGATAGTGTCCGTGGCCCTAGTCCTCGCCTTCCACACGGCCATAATAATTATGAGTGGCCGATACAAGAGGGTTGAGAATACCCTACTTGCCATATCCGCATTCATACTTGTCTATCTAATAGCCTTCGTAATCATACCCATAAAGCCCCAGTTGGTCTATGACGCATTCGCCTCGGCATTAGCGCCAAGCTCCTACGTTAATTCCTCGTACATAACAATGCTCGCGGCCAACATAGGCGCCGTGATAATGCCTTGGATGCTTTATTACCAGCAATCGGCTATCGTCGACAAGGGGCTGGGGAGGGAGCACTACACGCATGAGAGGTTTGAGACAGCGATGGGCGCCGTAATGAGTGAGGCGCTGATGATAGGCAGTCTATTGGTTGGTTACTGGCTTAGGGTTAAGGGCGGTGATGTCGATGGATTCCAACAGGCCCTACTATCCATTGGCAGGGTCATTAGCCCGTACTGGCTCTCCGTGGCTGCCCTGGGCATGGTGGCATCCGCGTTATTGGCCATATTCGTGATAAGCATGGGCTTCGCCTACGGATTAAGCGAATACTTCAACTGGCCCACTGGGTTCAGTAGGAGGGTGTGCGAGGCCAGGGGCTTTTACACGTTCTACGCCATGGAAATAGTGCCCGCGGCCCTGGTGATACTCCTCGCGAGGTACTTAGCGGACCTAATACTGGATATCATGGTCTTCAACGCCGTGGCCTTGGCCATACCGACCTACCTATTGATAAACCTAGTCTCGAGGAGGGACGTTGTTGGGGATTACGCAATTAGCAGGGCCAGGGCTGCGGCACTTTATGCCATAACCACCGCATTCATTATCGCCGGTATTTACGCGATAATAATGGCGATTTAAGGGAATTATTGAGAATAAGGTTTAATTACATCTCCCTACTAACGTAGCATGGGGATAGTGTGAAAATATCCAGTAGGGAATTCATATACCTGCTGGTGATTAAGGGGATGAATGATAAGGGCTCTGGGGCAACAATATTCGGCGTTGCAAAGGCCCTCAGCATCTCGACTGCGAGCGCCTATGAGGAGATAAACCACCTAATTAAGAAGGGTCTTGTGGAGAGGAGGGATGGGGGCATCTTCATAACTGATGAGGGCATTAAGGAGATGAACTCATTAATTAGGGCACACAGAGTCGTGGAGACGCTACTCGTTAAGGCCGGCATCGACCCGGATAAGGCCTGCGAGTTGGCTAAAATGTTCGACTACGCATTGCCTGAGGAGGTTGTGGAGAGACTCTATGAATACCTGGGTAGACCAAGTAAATGCCCGCATGGTAAGGACATTCCCCAGCCATAACCCGCGGCCTTGGTAGATATGTTATATAAAGTAGACTATGTTATATATAATGCGATAATACTTAATAAGGAGTTTATTGTTGATTGATTAATGAGGTACGTATGGATAAACGGTAAGTTAGTGCCGGAGGGCGAGGCCGTAATACCCATACTAACTCACGCGCTGCATTACGGCACGTCGGTTTTCGAGGGAATAAGGGCCTACTGGGACCAGGAGGGTAAGAACCTATACATATTCAGGGCCAGGGATCATTACATGAGGTTTCACAACTCAGCCAAGATAATGGGCATT
>DAXY01000037.1:2614-3048 GCA_002506645.1 Vulcanisaeta distributa
ATTAACCTAGACATTAGGGGCTTGGAGACGACGACAGCGATAATAGCGATACCCTTCGGGCATTACCTAGAGCCCAGGGGCGTTAAGGCTAAGGTGGTTAGTTGGTTAAGGATCCATAACTCCATGTTCCCAATGAAGGCCAAGGTAGGCGGCATATACGTTAACTCCGTAATTGCGCTACTTGACGCCAAGGTCTCGGGCTTTGACGAGGCCATCCTACTTAACCGTGATGGTTACGTCGCCGAGGGTAGTGGTGAGAACATATTCATTGTTAAGGATGGCGTACTCTACACACCACCGACCTATGACTCAATCCTCGAGGGCATTACCAGGGATACCGTGATGACCATAGCCAGGGACCTGGGCCTCTCGGTCGTTGAGAGGAGGATAACCAGGGAGGAGCTCTACACGGCTGATGAGGTCTTCTTTGTCGG
>DAXY01000037.1:3083-8557 GCA_002506645.1 Vulcanisaeta distributa
GGGCCAATAACCCTTAAGGTGAGGAACTACTACATGGACATAGTGCATGGTAGGGTTGATAAGTATAGGGGTTGGCTAACACCCGTTTATTAATGCCGCGATCAAGCCCGATTGAATAACCGGAATGATTTTTAAAGGCGTCAACCCCGCGTTAGTGATTGTGCGTATCAATCAAGAAATAACCTATTATGCAATCACAATATTCCTAATAACCTTCGCAACCCGTGCAACAAACAACATGATTGGGACCACAATACCATTACTGGCTAAGTACGACCTACTATTCTCCAACTACTTAATTGGCCTCCTGGCTTCTGCGGTAACCGCCATTAACCTAACCTCCATATTCATCAACGCCAAATTACCTGGCCAAGTGAGGAAATCACTGTTTATAGCCTCAAACGCGTTGATAATGGCCCTACTACCCATGTACTTCCTGGCCAATTCCACCACTATTTGGATAGTGTCAATACTCACTGGGTTCGCCTATGGCCTAATAATGCCCAATATATTGACGGCGGCCAGCATAGTTGGTGATCAATTAACTGCAGAGCGCATACTCGTGCTTTACACGCTGGCCTTAAGCACAAGCCTCATCGCAGGCCCATTATTCGAGACCTACCTATTAACGCGCCTTGGATATAGGTACGTATTCCTAATGTTCATGCCGTTGGCCGCCCTCTCCCTGGCCCTATCATTTAAGGTACAATTCCCGCCAGACCCCAGGGGGCCCAGGAGGGGTATTAATGCTAGGCGAATACTCAGTAATAGGGGCTTGATATCGGCATTGCTCGCCAACTCCACGTATAGCATTCCCTTCATCGTCTTCACGGCGTTCATAGCCATATACGCCCAGAGCGTGTACCACGTTAGTAAGTACCTCGCCTACTTCTCATTCGTACCCTTCTTCTCGGCATCATTTCTTACCAGGCTATACCTAACAATTAAGGTGCCTAGGGAATTACTCAAGCCAATGCTTATTTCCATAGCATTGACGATAGTGGGTATCGCATTACTTTACCTGGCGCCTAATTACGCGGTGTTCATCACGTCAATGACGGTACTCGGCATACCGCATGGCTCCGTGTACCCACTATCAACATTAATGATTAGTAGGAGCACGAGTATTGAGGAGAGGAATGCGGCCAATTCCTACTTCGGGGCCTTCCAGGGGATGCTGGGTATTGTCGTGCCGGCCCTATTCGGAGCCTCAGCCGACCTAATAGGGATTAGGGAATCCATGGCACTACTTCTAATTCCGGTTATTGCAATGGCAGTCCTGTTCGTGAGGTTTTACCTGAGCTCAGGACTTAATAAGGTTAGGCCTGAAGCACCCTCCTCTCGCCTAGGAGGGCCTTGAGCCTATCGATGGGTTCCGTGGACACGGGCTCTACACCCAGTAACTCGGCCAGCGCCAGCGTTGTTAGGCCCAGGTACGTTATGCCGTACATCTCCGTCTCTAGGGGCGTCCCACCCTCAAGCCTGACCACCACAGGCCTTGCTCCAAATGAGGATAATACGTCTATTAACGCCTCCTCATACCCACCCTCATAGTCGTTTGGCCCCACTATGGCTATGTGCCTTAACCCACCCTGCTTCGTAATCACTGCCGCTATGTCATTATGGGCGCCCTCGGGTATTACGGAAACAATTGCGTAGTACTTAGCGTTCTCATTCAGGTCATTCTTAAACCTAATACCGACGCCGCGCCTACTCTCCGTAACCCAAACAATGGGTACCGAATTCACAAGCTGCCTGGCCAAGTTAACGGCCTCATTAACGTGCTTGAGGGCATTCTCAATACCGGAAATTCCGCTCTCCAACTCATTCGCGACCGAGGCGATGCCGAACCTCTCAAGCACCACGAGCGTTGGGTATAGTAATGCCGGTAATCCGTACCTAGGCGCCGAGGCCTTTGGTACTAAAATGACTGGGGCGCCCTTACTGCTGAGTACGGTACTTAACTTACCACCCGTGGTAATACCAATGACTGGGTACCCCCTGGCCAAGGCCTCATTGGCGCTCATTATGGTCTCCCCTGTGTTCCCTGAGTATGAAATGGCTATGACGAGAGGCCTCGACAATCTCCTCGGCAGTCTCATGTTCTTACTCACTATTATGGGCACCCTGCAGTCCCAGAATAGGCATAGGTCATTTACTATGTCACCAACAACGCCACTGCCGCCCATTCCGGTAATGACGACAGAATCCACCTCACTGCCGTAGTCAATTGTCTTACCCTCAACGCTCAACCTAATGCTCCTCAGGTCCGGGGGCACATTGAGTATTGATTCCCTCGCCAATGACGGCCACCTTGGGTAGTCAATCAGGTCCATGAGAATCCACGGGATGAAGGCCCTTGTAAGTTTTAAGTATTGCGTTAAGTTAGGCAGTAATTAGTGCTGTTTAGGGTAATCATTAACGGCAGCGTTGAGGTCAGGAGGAGTTGGGATTGGGATAGGGTATCTAGGGTTAAGGATAGGTTGAAGGAGTTGGGCTTTAGGTGGAATGGTGAGTACTGGTCAGGTAAGGTGTACTCCCTCTCATTAATTAAGGAATTGAAAGAACTTCTGGAACTAACGAGCGGGGAGGTGGAGGCATTGATGAGGACCGTGCTCGTGAACTCGGCAGGCGGTGTCGTGGGGGTTGAGGACCCAAGCAGCCTCGGCCCAATACCCAGCGACTGCGTGCTGGGTGAGGAAGGCGGCCTAGCCATAATATCACTGTCATGCTTAATAAGGGAATTCATAAGGAGTGATAGGAATTATATAGGTAGTGTGTCCTCGTATGAGGAATACGTTGATAAAGCCGTGGATGGCATTAGGCAGTTGCTGACCGGTAAACCCGTGGTTGGTGATTTGGAGCTTGCGTTGAGGAGGGCCCGCGAGTTCGCCTTGTCCAATGGGAAGTTGAGGGANNCGAGGAGGGTCGATTGGTGGACCGCGAAGCTTGGCCTTGACATGGCCGAACTACACTTCCTATCCAGGGAACTTTATGAGGGATTGAGGAACTTAACAATTCCGTACTATATCACCGATAGGGAGGGTAACCTGAACAAGCATGACCTAAGGCTCATACGTAAGGGCGATATTGAGAGGGGCGGGGATAAGGTCGTGATTAGGTTTCCCGTATTCATCAGGGACAGCATTAGGGAGCTCCTGGTGAAGAGCGGTTATAAGGTCGTTGACCTGCCATGGAGCCCGAGGCAGATTGAGGTACCGAAGGACGAGGTGAAGCTCCTACCCTTCCAGGAGAGGGCCCTCGATTCCTGGTTAAGGGCTGGTAAGAGGGGTACGATCGTCGTACCAACGGGCGGCGGTAAGACATTCATAGCACTCAAGGCCATCGCCACGGTGAGGGTTCCAACCATAATACTCGTGATTACCGAGGAATTAATGAACCAGTGGTATGAGAGGGTAATGAAGTACCTAGGCATTAGGGCAGGCAGGTTAGGCGGGGGCTTCGATGACGTTAGGGAGGTCACCGTGGCGATATATAACTCGGCCGTTAATAGGATATCGGAGATACGCGATAGGTTCGACCTCGCCATATATGATGAGGCGCATCACGTTCCAGCCGATACATTTAAGGAGGTCGCGTTTAGGCTTAGGGCGCCCTTCAGGTTAGCCCTGTCCGCCACGCCCAAGAGGAGTGATAATAATGAGCACCTAATCTTCCTGAGCGCCGGCGATATTGTTTATCAAGCGGATTATAGGGACATGGTGGAGGCTAGGTTGGTCGTCCCCATTAGGCACTTTAGGATCTATGTGGACCTCACGATGGAGGAGAGGAGGAGTTATGAGAGGGCCGGCGATAATGCCATTGTTCTAAGGAACATAGCCAGTATGGCCAGCGCCAAGATTGGCGTTGCCAAGGAAATCATAAAGGCCGAGGTCAGTATTGGCAGTAAGATAATAGCCTTCACACAATTCATTAGGCAGGCCGAGGAGCTATACAGGGCATTGAGGGATGAGTTGGGGCCCACGGTAGCGTTAATAACCTCGAAGACTGGCGATAGGGACTCAATATTCAAAGCCTTTGCAAGGGGCGTTTACAGGGTTATCGTAGCCACCACCGTGCTTGATGAGGGCGTTGACGTGCCAGATGCTGATGTAGCGGTGATACTGTCGGGAACGGGCTCACAGAGGCAGATGATCCAGAGGGTTGGTCGTGTCGTTAGGGCTAGTGATGGTAAGGTTGAGGCCAGGGTCTATGAGGTTATTGCCAGGAACACAATTGAGGAGGCGCTCAGTGAGGAGAGGCATGTCAAGGGTGAGGTCCTTGAGGTTGAGTGTAGGAGGTACCTGGCCGACGAGGTTAGAAGGTTGATAAACCACGTGGTCAGTAGCACGTCATTATTTAAGTCACCAGGTCCCTAAGTGGCTTATATATTGAGTTGCGAATTAATTAACTGTGAAGTTGCTTGAGGAGTTGATGAACATACTCCTGCAGGAGTACGGATCATTAATACTCACGGTAGTCTCCGTAGCACTCTCAATAGTGATAATCACGCTGTATGCCGATCTCGTGAGGAGCAACATCGCGCTTATTAAGGAGCTCAGCGGGATTATTAATTGGATTAACGCGGTGATTAAATGATTAGGTACTTACTGACGTTAATACTGATGATTGCAATGTTCATAATAATCATCGTGATAGCCGAACTCCTAGTGAAAATACTATACTTGGCGAGCTCCGTTAGTAATTACGCATTGGTGATCATCAATGGCACTCGCGGACTCCTTGGTATTTCCTGACCTAATAGTCTCGATGGCTATGGTTATCGCGATCCTCATACTCACGATATACCTAACGAACCAATTATTGGTATTATCAACGATTGATTACAAGGCGTCAATGGGGACTTACTTATTCACTGAGTGTTTATTGGGCAATTTCACGGAGGACCTTGGCCTAAATCACGTCATTGTAATGAACGGCATTAAATCCGGTGGTTACTTAATCATATGCCCAAGGATTACTGCCAATGATTCTCGGCTCGAAGCCGAGGTCTACGCCGTATACACCAGGTGAGTTTCATGATCTATAAATCACTACTACCCATACTCATGGCGTTAATAATTATGAGCGCACTAACGACATACCTAATAAGGTACGTGGGTGGTGAGACGTCTAGGGCACTAACCCTCGAGAATGAGTACCTACTAACCATAAACGTGTTTAGGCAATTGAACAATTCACTACCACAGGTCCTACAGACCGATGCATGCCTAGTCATTACAAACCCAATTAAGTACTCCTGCAACTACGTCGCAACTAACATAACCCAGGCCCTGAATGAGGTCCTCAGCACTATTAGCAATGGGACTGGGGACGCGGTTAGGTATTGGGTTGTTAATTACGTGATTAATGGCGTGGGTAATGAGACTACGTACCGAGCGGTGGTTCGGGCAGTGGTGGGGTCTAGTGATGTTTATGGCGTGGTCGCGGCCACATACCCAATTAACCTATGC
>DAXY01000037.1:8582-11861 GCA_002506645.1 Vulcanisaeta distributa
CATGCAAGTAATGTAATAAGTGCCGTGCAGGGCATAGCCAATTACCTGGCCGGTAGGATCGGCCATGGCCATTACGGCATGAACATAACGCTTTACTACGTGGGCGTCTTCACGATGATCGAAAGGACCCGCAATTACACAGTCTATTGGGGACCCATAGACTACGTACTGTATATATCACCCATTGAGAATCCGTGCGGTAGCGCTGCGGAGATTAGCGGTAGGTTCTACATTAGTGTGGTGATTAATGCCTATGTAAATAATACGTATTACTTCGCGGCCAATGGCGTAATTAATAATGATAATTCATAATTAGGGTTGGTTAATGCATTTAAAGTAATTTGAAATGAGGGCAATTGTGCTTGATGAAATCCTGGGATTTAACGTAAGGAGCGTGTTGGTGATTGGCATTGGTGGTGGGGGTGATGTAGTTGGTTCGGCCATAACCTATGGCCTGGCCATTAATGAGGGTAAGGAGGTAGTCCTCGGCGCAGTCCTTTGGGAGAGGTACGTGAATGATATCGTACCTGGGCCCATTAGGATACAGGACCTTAGGAATGCCGAGGCCATAGGTAATTACCTAGCCATCGTTAATGGTGATACCTACGCAATTAGGGAGGGTAGGCGTGTTATTCCGCAGATAGCCAATGTACTAAGTGTCATTAAGGATGATGGTTTAGGAATAAGCATTTCAGGGCCCGTTATTGACGTGGCTAGGGAACTTAGCGACTACGTGGGTAAGTATGGAACCGAGGCGGTGATAGGGATCGACGTTGGTGGCGACGTACTGGCCCTGGGCAATGAGGACGGCCTATACAGCCCACTTACGGATAGCTACTCAGTGGCTGTTTTGAGTAGGGTTCAGGAGCTCACGAATGTTCCGGTGGTATTGGGCATTACAGGCCCTGGAGTGGATGGTGAGTTGGATAGAGATTACGTACTAATGAGGATAAGCCAATTAGCTAGTAAGGGCGCGTTCCTAGGCGCTTATGGACCCACTAGGGACAGCATTGCATTGCTTGAGGACATACTTACCAAGGCAGTCACTGAGGCCAGTGCACTAGTTTTTAAGGCCGCGAGGGGATACCACGGAAGTGCGGGCATTAGGGGTAGTACGAGGTATGTTAGGGTGGACATATCATCCTCAATAACCTACTACCTGGACCTTAAGAAGGCCATGCCCGATTTACCGCTGGCTAACCTAATAATTAATGCTAGGGATCCCTGGGATGCAATGAGGATACTAAACAGTAGGGGCGTGATGACGGAGCTTAACTTTGAGGAGGAGGTTTACAGGTATTATAGGGCTAGGTCCAGGATACCGAGCCCTGAGGAGGCATACCTAATGATTAAGGAGATAAAGAATAGATTGAGATCGCAGGCACAATTAATAAGTAAGTAATCAGCCCGGCGGTAATCATCACACCCTCAGTTAAGGGCGTGCTCGTCACAATACCACGGCCTAACCAATGACCTATAACGGCTGGAGATGCGCGGGTTTTAATACCTCAATCGCCGGCTTCCTCGTAAAATAGGGCGTAGTCCTTCTCCGCCTCGTGAAGCAGCTGTAGCTGTGATATCCTCTCCTCAGCCCTCCTGTACATGTTTGCAAACTCCATGATTCTGGCGGCCACATCATCAGCCCTGTTAAAGGCCACTGGATTGTAGAGGAGCTTCTTCCTATCGCTATTCCTGGCACTCACTACGTAGCCCTCAACCACCCCAGACGTTGGTACCTTACCCAACTCACCACTCTCGCCCCTAATTAGGAAGACGTAGCCCTTACGTGAACCATCATTGAACGTTATCCTAACGAGGACGAGCGCTATGTGGAACTCCCTGAGTATGTTCGTGATTACGTCCCTATACCTCTCGTACTCACGTACATAGGGTAACCTCTCAATGAGGGATAAGTCATCCCTATTGAGGTCGTTGAGGAGCTCATTGAGCATATCCATGACGCTTTTGCCCGTATTCACAACCTCCATTAATGAGGAGGTCTCGGCGCTAAAAATAAGCATTACCCAAGCTAGGTAAGGTATATTTAGCGCTGGGGCCTTAATAACGGGATGAGTGGGTTAGATAGGAGAATCTATGAATTACATAGTAAGGTAATGAGCGAGTTTATGGGTGGTAAGTGCTATGACATTGATGAGGCCCTAGTCATAGACTGCATTAGGGAGGCATTGACAGGGATTGGGTTGAGGATTAGTGATATAACGCTTTTTGACATAGACGGCAACATAACGAGCAATATCGATAATGCCAAATACGTGAGAGTCACGACAACGAGCAACTACGTCAATGGTGAGCAGATATTCACCTTCGCACTAATTAAGTTGAGGAATAAGTACAGGGTTCTCTACCTACAATCGGCCGTGAAGGAGTATTGAGGATTAATTTTTATGGTTTATTAATCCTTAACCATGGGTTTTACGGGGAGGATTCAGCAAGCTTATCAAGCATTTGTATCCTCTTGGCAGGGTGTGGGTGGGTCATGAACAGTTCCTCCCAAATTGATGGCTTATAATGTCTCCAGTACTCAATTAGTTCATCAACATTACTCTCAATGTACTCAGTACTGACTGGCGGCGCGAAGAATAGCATCCTCAATGTACCATTTGTTGTCCTCTTCACAATATCTGGATCCATGTACAGCGTTATCTTCGCCAGAGCCCTCTGCAGGTTGCGGGCGCCGTTCTCCACGGTTAATGCGCCGTTAATGTCGGCGTAGGCCTCCCTTAACCTATTGATGTAGAGCACGAATAACTGGAATAGGAAGCTTACGGCAATGAGGGCCATGCCTATTAGGAACAGGAGACCGCTACCATTACCCCTCTCCGACGGGCCACCCCACCAACCACTCCACCAGAGCGACCAACCAAGCCAGTAAATGACTGTCGGCAGCAGACCAACCGCCATGAGAACCTCCACGTCCCTATGCCTAAGGTGGCCAATCTCATGCCCAATAACCGCCTTCAACTCGCTGGGCTTCAATATCCTAAGCAACGGCAGTGTTATTGCAACCCTCTTACCCGCTATTGGGCTTCCATAGGCGAATGCGTTTGGGAATGGTACATCGGCTATGTAAACCCTGGGCACGTCCTTAAAGCCATTGGCCCTAGCCACATCGGAAACTATGTCATAGACCCAGCCGTAAGTTGGGTCATCAGGCTTAACCTCATGGGCCCTATACATGGCGTTTATTAGAAACGGGCCGATTAACCACTGAAATAGTGTCAGGAAAAAGGCCATCATGATGAGGCTCGTTATTAAGTA
>DAXY01000037.1:11920-12738 GCA_002506645.1 Vulcanisaeta distributa
CGCCATCTTAAGCCTAAACACCAGTAATGCCTTATTCATACTAAGGGCGAATTCACGGTGTTGTTTTTAAACTTATCTCACGATTCATACCGAGCCTATTATGAACCTGGCATCGACTGCGTAGGCCCCCTTACCCCTCTCGAGTACGATGACTGGGTTTAGGTCTGCCTCGACTATGTTTGGATTATCCGATAATAGTTCTGAGAACTTCGTTATTACGTAGATTACGGCCTCCTCATCTCGAGCCGGCATGTTCCTATAGCCATTAAAGAGTCTATAGCCCTTTATCTCCCTAACCATCGCCCTCGCATCCTCCTCCGTAATGGGCACAATCCTGAAGCTCACATCCTGCAGAACCTCAACCATTATACCGCCGAGACCAAAGGCTATTACATGGCCGAAGATCGGGTCCTTGGTCGCGCCTATTATTGTCTCTAGGCCTTCGGGGACCATCCTCTGTATTAGGAAGCCGCTGATCCTAGCGTATGGAGCCTTCTCCTTAATGTTATTCCTTATCCTCTTGCAGGCGTCCCTGAGCTCATCATCATTGCTTATGTTCAGCATTACACCGCCCACGTCGGACTTATGTATTATGTCTGGGGAGACCACCTTAAGAACTACTGGATAGCCTATGTCCTTAACTACCTTGAGCGCCTCATTAACGTCCTGCACTAGGGCGAAGTTCGGGACAGGTATGTTATACTGCCTAAGTAATTCGAAGGATTCATGCTCCAGCAATTTATACCTACCCTCCTCAAGGGCCTTCGTGATTATTGGGTTCATGCTCACCACCACTCCCTAGCCGTACCCCTTATCCT
>DAXY01000014.1:0-5657 GCA_002506645.1 Vulcanisaeta distributa
GCGTGGTTGGCTTTGGTTGTGGTTTTGTATTGTTTTGTTTTGGTTTGGAAATGCTTATTTAATTGGTTCGTGTTTTGTTTTTGTAATGCCCAGTGGGAGGGTTCCCTGGGTTGAGAAGTATAGGCCTAGGAGGCTTTCTGAGGTTGTTGATCAGGAGGAGGTTAAGAGGGCCTTGCTTGATTGGATTAGTGCCTGGGAGGGGGGTAGGCCGGGTAAGAAGGCTGTTTTGCTCGTTGGTCCTCCTGGTACTGGTAAGACCACGCTTGCCTATGCCTTGGCCAATGAGAGGGGTTATGAGGTTCTTGAGTTGAATGCCAGTGATGTTAGGACTGGTGAGAGGATTAGGCAGGTCATTGGTGGTTCCATGAGGGTGGGTTCATTATTTGGTTTTAGGGGTAGGATTATCCTGTTTGATGAGGTTGATGGGCTTAATGTTAGGGAGGATAGGGGTGGTTTGGCGGCTATTGTGGAGTTGATTAGGGAGTCCACCTGGCCCATTATAATGACTGCGAATAATCCCTGGGACCCGAAGTTTAGGGAGTTGAGGGATGAGGCTGAGGTCCTTCAGTTGAAGCCGTTGAGTGAGGATGACATAATGACGATACTCAGGAGGATCTGTAATGCCGAGGGGATTAAGTGCGAGGAGGATGCCCTGAAGCTCATTGCGGAGGCCTCGGGCGGTGATGTTAGGGCCGCCATTAATGACCTGCAGGCGGCTGCCGAGGGTAGGAAGGTACTGACTAGGGATGATGTGGCCGTTACCGAGAGGGCGCATCAATTCGACATGTTTAAGATCCTCGATAGGGTGTTCCACGCGAGGAGGTTTGATGAGGCGAGGTCTGTGACCTTCCTACCCAGCTTCGACTGGGAGAGTTACTACCCCTGGGCCCTGGATAACATACCCACTGTCTATTCCAAGTCCCCGGAGGCCGTTAGTGACGCCCTTGATAACCTATCCCTATCCGACGTGGTTAGGGGTAGGATTGCGAGGACTCAGGAGTGGGAGTTGATGCCCTACATGCTCGAGCTGATGACCGCGGGCGTCGCGCTTGTGCGTAATAAGCCTGGGCTTGCTAGGTTTGTTAGGCTCTCATTCCCCGAGAGGATTAGGTTGATGGCTAGGACTAAGGAGGTTAGGCAGGTTAGGGATGCATTGGTCAATAGGCTTAGGGCCGAGCTCCACGTGAGTAGTTCCGAGGTCTCCCTATACTACATGCCCCTGCTGAGGCTGATGGCAACCAGTGAAGTCTTCAGGAAGAGGTTGCTTGAGCGCCTAATGAGGGTCATGGGGTACTCCCTCGAGAGTGTTGAGAAGGCGCTAGGCATTAAGGAGGTGAGCGCCAGTGGTGAGGGTGAGGGGGCTCAACGTAGGTCGTCGAAGGGATCCGGAAGGTAATTACGTGGTTGTCATGGACCTGGAGACCTACGAACTCCTCAAGCAATCCATCAGTAGGCTCGGCCTCTCCGTCGAGTCCCTGGGCGGTGCGGTGGTGATTAGGGATAGGTCGTGGAGTAGGATTGATAGGCTGCTGAGGATTGCCCGTGGGATGGGGATTACCGTGAATGAGGATTAACGTTGCTTTCACTACTTACTTTGTTGCGTATTCCGTGGGTCAGGCGTATGCTTAGGTACGCCCTGTTCAGCCCCCTCATTATTACTATGAACCTTATGGTTATTATCGTTATTGCCGTGGCCAGTATGGCGGCCTCGCTACCGAGTAGTGAGTTGAAGGCTAGGTACAATAGGCCGCCCAGGGCCGCCAGGGTTGCGTATATGTCCTGGCGGAATATTACCGGCACCTCATTGGCCAATACATCCCTAACTACTCCGCCGCCGGCCGCCGTGACCGCCGCTAGCAGCATTACGCCTAGTACGTTTAGGTGGTGCTCGACGGCCACGTTTGCGCCTAGGGCGGCGAATGTGCCGAGGCCAACCGCGTCGGCGTACATTAGGGCGTCCTGATACCTCGATATGCATGGGTAAAATAAGTAGGCCACTAGTGAGGCTATCACTGCGGTGGCTGGGTATGGCAGGTAGGTTATGTTGACTGGTGGGAAGGTCCCAACCAGTACGTCCCTTATGATGCCGCCTGCCAGGGCTACTGAGGAGCCCAGGACTATGCCGCCCAGTAGGTCTAGGTTCTTCTCGTAGGCCTTGAAGGCGCCCGAGAATGCGAAGGCTATGATCCCTATGTAATTGAACAAGCCTATTAACAGGTTTTCAAGGTTCACGGTGTTCGGGATAGGCATTGAGCATTTATAACACTATCTAATCATCCTAGGCCGTGTCGCCGGTTGTTGAATTATTTTAATGAGCCAATTCCTAAATCCTTAATTAGTGGGCCCGGTTTAGTGATCCGTGGTTGGCGTGGTTGATGAGGCAATTAGGTACGCATTGAGTGGGCAGTGTGATGGGTTGGTGCATGGGCGTGAGTTACCGCCTAATCAGGGGGTTATTCCGCGGTTAATCATTTACGACGTTAATGGCCATGAGGAGGGCTAGGGTGGTGAGGTGATTGCGGTGCGTAGTCCCTGGTACATTAGCGTCAGTGATTGCCTGCTCTGCGCCCTTGAGTCCAGGTTCAGCGAGTTGAGGAGGTTGGGTATTAATGATGTTAGGTTGTTCGCGGAGCTGGGCAGGGCCACGATGGATTTGGCCCACCTGGGCAGGGCTGCCGTGTTTATAGAGTCCTTTAATGAGGTGGTGAGGATGATCAATAACGTCGACCCCCACGCCAGTGAGAAGTCCGTGCTTGAGGGCCTCGCCAATGAGTTAATTAGTAGGTTGAGGCTTGGTGATGATGTTGTTGAGTACGTCAAACTCGCTGCCTCGGCGAACTCCGTCGACATACCGATGAGGGGTTATGAATTCGACATTAACGACTTCGTGGGCAGGATACTCGAGGAGCCTGCCTGGCTCGGCACAAGCCCTGGGGAGTTGAGGGATAGGCTTGGTGGCGTGGGGAGTGTGGCCTACCTAGTTGATAATGCTGGTGAGTTTCAATTCGACCTACTACTCATTAGGAGGTTGTCCTCCATGGGCGTTAGGGTGGTGGTTTACGCCAGGAGTAGGCCCTACGAGGTTGATGTTACGTATGATTACGTCGCCAGTAGGGCGGTGGGCTTTGGGGTTAGGGCCTTGCCGGGTAATTACTCGGCCTTTTGGTACAATGACGTGGTTAGGGAGTTGATGGATTACGACCTGGTCATTTCCAAGGGCCTTGACAACCTGGAGACCTTCATGGAGAGGCGGCCGGGGCTCAATAACGTGCTCTTCCTATTTAGGGCCAAGTGCCCGTTAATAGCTAGGCTACTTAATGTTGAGAGGAATAAGCCCGTCATATCCATGGGCTTGAACACATAATTTTAATAAGGAATTGATTTAAAAACGCCCACTTACCAACCAATGAATACGTTGGTCCCGGCATTAACCATTACCGAGAGGGCCACCCACTCGCCATTGCTTAGGTATAACTCACCACTTATCATGGGTTGCATGGGCATTATCGCCAGGGACCCAACGCAGTTGACGGTCGTTCCCTGGGAAACCTCGGCGCCGCCCGACACGCTAAGGCTCGATACCCCAGTGACCACTTGATTACTCGTGGTTAGCCCAAGCTCAATGGTTGCTTGGGAGTTTGCCTGAACCTCGATGGCGCTTGAGAACGTGCACCTTAACCCACCAATCCCGAAACCACTTATGTATATGCTTCCCTGGGTTGGGTTCACCACTTCTATCACCAACTCAGCACTACCGTTGGAGCTTATTGACAACTCGCCACTTGCGCTGGGCTTTGTGGCCATCGGTATGTAGGTGTGTGGTGGCGTGCCTATCCCGAGGCAGCCAGCGGCTAGTGATGGTGTTAGGCCTATGATACTGTTCAGGTACTCATTAATTAGGGCCTGGGCCTCGAGTGGGGTTATTGAGCCGTTGATCATTGCCCTGAGTATCGATGTTATGTTTGCCAGCACGGTGCTGTTCAACCTCACGTAGCATAGCATGGGCACCGCACCGCTGATTCCGTGCTTCCTCGCCAAGCCCCAAATGGTGTAGTTCGCGTATGATAGGTACTTCCTCGCCAGGTTCACGGCCCAAACCGCGTACTTGGTCTCGTTCCAGTAACCACCGGCCCTGGCCCTGCACTGGCTTATTACCTGCCCAATCAATGTGGTGTTTCCGGTGCTGAAGGCATTAATTAGCTCGGCCCTGCACTGTGAGTAGGCGCTTAGTACGTATGGCGTTAGGTTGGATAGGCCAGCGCTATTTAATGTGCTCGTCACGTTAGTGAATCCTGCGACCACGGCATGTGCCGTGGCTGCCTCGTGAACCAACACCTTAACTAGCCCGAGGCACGTGGCGTATTCATTGACGAACTCACCAGCCTCGACATACGCGCTGGGCCCGCTCAATGACGCGTTGATTAGTGAGAGTATTGTCCCATTCAGCTCATTCATGCACTGGGCCATTTGTTGAGGTGTTGGTATTGTGGTGTTTAGCAGTAGTGATAATTGGTTTATGGTGCTCGATACATTACTGCCCAGTGATGCCATGTACGGCATCACGATCTTGGCGATAACGTGGGCCCTGGCGCTGGTTGGGAGTAGTAATGAGGTAGTTACTAACTCGGCCTTTAGTATTGCCAACTGCCTAGCCGTTGAGTTAAGGCCTGCGCTTACCAACTCGTTACGTGCCGCGTTGAGCACGTTAATTGCGGTGTTTAGGCCGGCCAGGGCGCTCGCCGATACGTAAGGCCCGAGGCTGGCCTCCTCACTACTCAGTATAGCCGCGCCCATGCCCACCATGGCCGAGGCATTATCACTGGTGCTTGACGCCGCCAGGACCCTCAGTGTTAGGTTCGCAATTGTCTCATTATTAATTAATTCAGAGACCACTGTACTATTCACTGCCGAAGACAGTGAGGCATAGTTGCTGAGTATGGCCTGTGTCGAGTTAACGTGGGCGCTAGCCATTAACTTGGCGGCCAGGTTTATGGCGGCGTTTAATGTGGCGATCGCCTCAAGGTAATTGCCCGCTGCGGCGTATGCCTCGGCCTTGTTAATTAGGTTGATGACTGCCGTGGAGTTAATACCGCTGGCGTTTAGGGCGGCTACCCAGCGTTGGGCTACGGCTAGGTGGACGTTGTACGCCACCGCCAGGCCGGCGTTGGCGCTGGCCGAGGCGCTAACTCCCTGCGCGAGTAGGGACGTAACACCGCCTATGGCGGTTACCAAAACTATTATTCCTATTATTACTGATTTTAGGGATTCCATCGAGAACGGGTAAGGGTAGGGCGTATTTAAGGAAGCACCCGTGGAATGCCCGTGGAAAGTGATGAAAAGCCATGGAATGGGTTTCAGGGAGTTTTTCCTGGCAAAGGCATGTTATTGAGAACTCGGCCTAGCAACCCTGGCTTGCCCGTGATAGGCTTCTAAGTAAGTGATCTGCTTCAAGGCCTTGCTTCAACTATTAATCACTAAGTCCAATGAACATATTGACTATAAAGAGGCCCGCCAACACGCTCGACCCACCCTCTAAGAATGCCTAAGTGACTTTTCGTGAGCCCATATGGTTCAGGGTGATGAGGCGAATGAGCGTTAATGGAGCCCCGGCCGGGATTCGAACCCGGGACCTCCCGCTTACGAGGCTTGCACGGGGC
>DAXY01000014.1:5752-6546 GCA_002506645.1 Vulcanisaeta distributa
TTTTACGTAATTTCCGCGGGGCAGTTATTGGTGATTTAATGGGCCCACGCGCTCATTCATTGGCTGGTTAATACCCCTGGCTCGTCATTACGTCCTCAACGGCTTGATTAAATAGGTAGCCTATTTCGTGGATCTTAACCGTATCATCGTGCCTGGGTCTCATTACCGTGGCTATGTATACCCCGTAATCCGAGTGATTACCCTCCTCAGGGCCTTGGGGACTGCCGTATGGTGAGAATAGTATTATGTGCGTTAGGTCCCCCCTCATTATGAGCGCCCTTAGGGCCTTATCGAGTTGGTTGTAGATCTCGCACTTCAGCTGCGGCTTTGTGTGCAGGAATCTCTCGAGCGCGTTTATCGAGGCTATCACGGGCCTTGTCTGGGCCTCGGATATTACCGTGCTTATTACGCCATTAATTTCCGTGGCTGGGTCAACCTCTTGGTTCATCCTAATGCTGTACCTGCCATATGTTGGGTCCGTTATTGGTATGTTTATTAATGACGCCCTGGTTAACTTAATAAGTGGTGCCTGCATTGGGTCTATGCCTGGTGCTGCCTTGACGGGCTCCATCATTAGGACAGACCACCACGACTTGTCTGGGTATTGGGGCTTCCTATTCTCCGTAACTCCCCTTTCTATTGAGTTCATTAGGGATAGTAGGAAGTTCGTCTCGCACTCCATGAATCCCTGGTACTCAAGCCCAGGTATGCCAAGTAATATTGGCTGCATCCTACAAAGTCACTACCTTGCCTTTAATATCATTTCTCAGTCACAGCTTGGACCTGCTGGGCAT
>DAXY01000014.1:6613-7959 GCA_002506645.1 Vulcanisaeta distributa
CCATTGGTTAATTCAACATTGATCATTTGGGGCCTAACGAACAAGGGCCTATAGCCACCCTTCACCGAGAGCCTGGGTATTGCCCTCACCCTAAACATTGATGGGTCAACACCCTCCCTCCTGAGGACCTCAAGCTCAATATCCGCCTGGGGACCCGGTAATAACCTAGTGCCATGACCAATTAGGCGGCCAACAGGGACGGCGCGGCCCATGGCTATTAACTCATTTACCTTATCAACCATGGACTCGCTCACGTGGATCACGTGCTTAGTTGGCAATCCATGCTCATCGAGTAAGGCAACGACGTCATTAGGCAAAGCCCTGTTTATCGGTAGTCCCCTGCCAATGCGCTCGCTTAGGGCTAGGTTGAATAGGTACGATTGGTAGGACTCCACGTACAGGTTCAGTAACTCATGGGGTAGCCTCCTGAGGGCGTTGACGAAGTCCCTTGGGTTACTAACTAATTGCCTAAGCACGGCCCTCTCTGGGTAGTACCTATAGCTCCTCGGTATTAACTCAAGGGCCCTTGAGTAATCACCCCTCGCAATGAGTTCCCTAGCTTCCCTAATCCTTGGCGGCTCCATTGGGTATGCATGGGCCAGTAACTCATTAACCGCGGTCTCGAAATCCCCGAGGATTACGTATTTACCAATGACGTGGGAGTTCGGCCTCTTCAGGCCAAACCTCTGATAACCGTAGTAGGTTGGTAACCCCCTATTCATTAATTGATTGAGTACGCAGCCGACATTGTCCTTCCTAGAGGTATCGATGTTCCTAACCCTAATGGTGAACTCATTACCCCAAATGTCGCTTGTCGTGAATGCCCTATCCATACTCACCACGCTGAGCACCTTAATACCCCTACCAAGTTCGCTGGGCACCTCATTAATTGAGATTCCACGTATAGAGACTACCTGCGATGTCACGGCCACGGCATCCTTAAGGCCTCCGAAGCCTATGTCGCGCGGACTAACGCCAAACCTCCTGCTCAGTATTAGGAGTAGTGTTATTGCGTCAACACCCCTCTTCTCAATTATTAACCAGGTCCAGGGGCCTGGTTTGCTGGCTATCCTCGGTAGTGGCTTCCCCGTTATGCTGGTCGGCACCACCTGCCCATCAATGAGGACCTCCTCAACAATGAAGTCCTCAAGCCTATCCTTAACCCTGCCACCAACACCCTCACAGTCAGTGATGTAGTAATTCATCCCAACATACCTATCAAGCCAGGCCTCTGACACTAACGGCATCCCGCCGACCCTCGGTAAGGGAGCTCACTTATAAGGGCATCTAAGGCGTTCTTCATGGGTTGCCTAGTGAACGCGCTTGATAAATCGTTGATGCGAAAG
>DAXY01000014.1:7994-10583 GCA_002506645.1 Vulcanisaeta distributa
GGCCTAAGTCAATGGGCCGGCGTATTTATTGGGAAGGCATTGGCTCATTAATGCGGCAACGTTGGAATAGGCCTTATCTAGGCATTCGTGGCATACGGTTTTAACAACCTTATTATCCATGACCTCCACGTAGCCCAGGTCCTCCGGCCTGACCCAGCGGCCGCATATTGAGCACCTCCTCAACCCAAGCAACCTCCTTAATTCCCTGAGTATTTCCGAGGCCTCGCCGTTCACGAGTACGCGTTGTTCATTATCCATCGTAACCACGGCAATTACTAACCTGCCGGCCCTCATTAGTGAAAGTTTTCTGGAAGCATTCATCAATTAGTTACTTACCCTGCGATTAATAAATTACTTCCAGAGCCATTATATAGTGAGTGACAGAGTTAAGTGAAACTTTCACATTACCTCCTGCCCACGGTTCAATGAGCAGTGCTCCAGGAGCTCATCGACGCGGGTATGTGGTGCCCTATGCACGTTAAACCCCATACTCATTAACTTACCAATTAGGGATAGGTAATCGCTTAGCCCCATGCTCTGCGGTAGAGCTATGAAGGTATTACCAACGCAGTAATTGGCGTCTGTACCGATGTCCATGGGCTTTGGTAAGGTGAGTACGATGTCCCTACCAGGGACCCTACTCACCGCCCTAACTCTGAACCTAACCATGGCAGTGAATACCGGGTCGGAGACCTCGACACCTTCCACCCTGGAAATCGCGAATTTACTGTAAGGTATTAGGCCTGGGTTTGACCAATCAACCACGTAGACGCCGGATTCGTACTGCCTCGATAGGTGTATGGAGAATGACCTCTTAACCACCATGCACTTGGTGTCCAGGTCTATCGTCAATTCCCTACTGACTAATTTATTGGGCACAAGGTCCGCCGGCTCCCTAACCCCCATAAGCACTGACTCGGGGTTCTCATAGAATATGGCCAGCCCCAGGTCTAGCGTGTTTATGTCATTAACTAGCTTGAGGTAATTATTCATCATTATGAGGTCGACCAGGGAGAACCTCCTCTCGCTTATTAGGTCGATTAGTGACCCCGCCAGGTCTACATCACTAATCAAGCCCTTCCTGTACTGAACGGCCAATGCGTGGACATCCTCTATGAACATCGTATTACCGGTTAATCCATTCCAAACCCTTAGGAATACGCTGTTGAGCGATTCGTCATAACCACCGCCGATCATTACTATTAACGATAGTGCCTGCCTCATGTCCCTCATTAATAGGCCATCTAATGCGCCGTAGTCCTCAATTAACCTACGCCACTCCGGGTAATCTATATAGGCGAGCACGCCATACTCCTTATTAATGACTTGTTAATAAGCCATTGCCGTGTATGTACTAGCCAGTAAGTGGGCTAGGTCAATTATGGCATGGCCACTCGGTATAGCCATCAGTAAGGAGGCGCCTGAGTCCATTATTAGGGTAAGGAGTGAGTATGGAGATCCATTCTTAATAACTGTCGGTGATGTGGTTACGATAAACACCATCAAGTACTGGCGGGTACCCAACCTAGCGTTCACGGATTTAAGGACCAGGAGGGTCGTGGGTATCGGCAATGCCGAGGCCCTGGGCTTCGACAAGGTCATAAACATAGTGAATAGGCCGGCCACGCTAAGTATTGAGGTGGTTGAGGCGGTTAGGAGGGCCATGGCCGAGGCGGTGGATGGGTTGAGGGTATTAATACGGGTTGATGGGGAGGAGGACTTGCTGGCCATACCGGCCGTGCTCCTGGCGCCGAGGGGTTCCCTGGTCCTTTACGGCCTCTATACCGGTTACCTAATCGCCATACCAGTAATTGATGAGTACAGGCTCGCAATGCTAAAATTATTCTCAACGATGAGGCCAAGCAATGCCTAGGCCATACGTCATAATAGTCTCCGCAGCCTCGATAGATGGGAGAATAGCCAGTAGGACGGGATACTCAAGGCTTTCATGCCCCTTCGACCTCAGGAGACTTCATGAGGTCAGGGCCAGCGTCGACGCGATCATGGTTGGGGCTAACACCGTGATTAATGACGACCCCTCACTAACGCCTAGGTACGTCAAGGCCCTTAAGAACCCAATCAGGGTCGTCATAGACGGTAGGTTGAGGATACCGCTCACGGCGAGGGTGGTAACAAATAGGGAGGCGCCAACGATAATAGCCACCACGGAGCTCGCGGACCACGAAAAGGTGNNATGAGTATGGGTGTCGAGGTTTGGGTAATGGGTAGGGACCGAGTAAACCTTAGGGGACTCCTCGAGAGATTATTCACCGAGAAGGGCGTTAGGAGGGTCCTCGTTGAGGGCGGCGGCCACCTTAATTGGGAGTTGATTAAGGAAGGCCTCGTGGATGAGGTTAGGCTAACAATATCGCCGTACATATTTGGGGCAGGGACCTCATTCATGGAGGGCATTGGCTTCCCGACAACGATGGAGGGGCCGCGGCTTAGGCTCAACTGGGTTAGGGTTTGTGAGTGCGGTCAGGAGGTCGTGCTAGACTACATTATTGAGAGGCCGAATTCCTCATAAGCCGAGTTCAAGCGCCGCAGGGCCTTAATCAGTACTTAATTACTCCTGGCCATAAGCACGGC
>DAXY01000067.1:0-10450 GCA_002506645.1 Vulcanisaeta distributa
GAAAACCTAATGCCCAACATAGACACTGAGAAGGACTTCGCGGACCTATACAATGCAGCCTTCGGCTGGGACTTAACGCCTGAGGACGTTCTCACAATAGGTGAGAGGATATTCAATGTCGAGAGGCTGCACTGGGTCAGGGAGGGTAAGTGGGTTAAGGATGAGTTGCCGCCGAGGATGAGGGAGCCAATACCCGATGGACCTGCCAAGGGCCACTCGGCGGCTAAGATGTTCGATGAGGGTATAAAGGTGTACTACAAATTGAGGGGTTGGGTTGATGGTAAGCCCACGAAAGATACGCTGAAGAGGCTTGGGCTTGAGGAGTTTGAGTACCTCCTATAATGCCTTACGTCAAAATCACTGTTGCTTGCTTAACTCGTTCCTAATCCTCACGGCCTCCCTGAGCACTAAGTCCTTTATTTCTTCACCGTCGGCCCTACCGTCAGCTAGAACCTCAATTATTACCTGGTAAAGGTTTGTGTTTTGCCAAGTCTCCCCGACCTTGACCTTCACGTTCTTGATCATGCCATCCTTCAGGGCCTCCTTAATCCTCTCCTCGAAGGTCCAGGGATCAATACTCGTCGGCACATCTATCCTAGCCCTAACCAGCTTGAATGGTGCATTACTCTTATGTATTACCAAGGCTTCGAGCATTACGCTGTTGGGTATTGTGATTATCCAACCGCCGTCACTAATGACCTCGGTAAACATGAGTGTTATATTTCTAATAACTCCCGTGAAGCCGTTCGGTAATCCCTCATGTGGGTACATGGCCCTTATTATGCCGTACCTCCAATCAACTATTGTGACCCTATCACCCGGCTTATACCTACCCGTCATTATGATTACTACGCCTGCAATAACGTTTGATAACGTCTGCTGGGCCGCAAGGCCGATAATAATGCCAACGGCAGTGCCTGAGAATGCGGCCACCGATAGGCCGAATTTCTCGAAGGTTAACGCCAACGCTATTAATATCGCTACGATGAGGACTGTGTCAAGCACGAACTTAAGTACTGTACCTCTAACCCTATCATACCTACTAATGTAATCGCTAATCCTCTTACCTGTATCCCAAATGAGGATTGTACCTATCGTCACGATTATTACGGACCTAACAGCACTATCATAGGCCGTGAGAACGCCCTTCCACTTAGCCGGTATTATGTAAAAGACAATGTTAACATACAGGACATAAACCAGGACGCCAATTATGGCAAGTAGGATCCACTCAAGCAATAGCCTGGTAATAAGCCTACCAACACCAGCCGTATTATCCCCCATACCCAATGATAATAATGAGCAATGGGTAATAAAGGTTATCCACAGAAGTGATGAGGAAGAAAAGCATAAAAACGCGAGTAATGGCATTACCGCGGGGCCCGTAGCTCAGCCAGGTTGGAGCGCCCTGGGGCAGGAAGCCCCGCGTAGGGCTGATAACCGGGAGGTCCCGGGTTCAAATCCCGGCGGGCCCACCAGTTATAACTCCTAATACAGGGAGGTAGGGTAGACTTGTCAATGGCTTGTGCGGCACATGTAAAGTAAAAAGCAATTATTTTGCGTTGGTTATTCTTGACCTTAAATAAGCCCTTAGGGAGGTTGGCCCGGCCGTGAATTCACGGCATTGTCATAATCCGCCTACCCTGACCCCTATCTAGTGCTTCCAGGCAGTAATCGCCGACGCACTCCATGCTTGGCACGGCAGTAATGCTGGTGTGTACTTTATCCTCCTAATGGGTCCGTGTGATTAGGAGTAATGGGTTTAGGGTCGTTACGGTATCGATGTACATGTTCGAGAGGTACGATGATGGGGGCGGTTCAAGTACCATGCCGGAATGAGGGACGAACGGAGGAGACGTGAAACAACCAAAGCCGATGGGAGCCACCACGAACAAGCACAATCACCAACCCCACATAACCAAAGCCCAGGCCATTGCGAATCACCACGAAGACTTAAAACTTTAAATTCTCATGAAAAAAGAGCATCTGGGCCCGTAGTCTAGCCTGGTAGGATGTCCGCCTTACGAGCGGGAGGTCCCGGGTTCAAGTCCCGGCGGGCCCACTAAAGCGTTAATTCAATCACTCACTGTGTTTGTCCAAGGTATTGCGCCTCCTCATAAATACGCACCTGGCCTCTAAGTGCCGACGCTATTGCCGCTGTGAAGGCTAATACTGAACTCACGTAGAATAACACGTGTAGTGAGTCCATGAATGCCGGGGCTATGGCATTTGGGAACCAGGTGAGTCTCGTTATTAGGTTTATTGCCTGTTGTGGCGTGTTGTTTAACACGCCCTGTGGTATCATTGAGAGCATGGTCCTAATTGGGTCATAGCCCAGGAAGGCCGCGAACAGGGCCACGGTGGGTGGTATCTTTGTTATGTACGGTATTAATGCGGCTGCCCCAGCACTTGATAGGGCATTGGCCAATGCCTGCGGTAGGTAGTTTGTGAAGGCTATTATGACTATTGTAAAGGCTAGGGCGAAGCTTATTGCCTGTGCCGTGTTTTGGAGCGTTGTCCTCATACCATTTGCCGCGCCCCTATGCTGCGGTGGTACGCTGTTCATTATCGAGGCGGTATTCGGTGATGAGAACATGCCATTACCAACGCCTACCATGAATATTACCAGGGCAAATTCCCAGTACTGGAAGTCGTAAGACATTGAGGCCAGTATCAAGAAGCCTATGCCCATTATCACCATGCCTAGCGTGGCCAATAACCTGGGCCCATACCTATCCGAGAGCCAGCCGCTCACGGGTCCCGTCACTAGGAAACCGAGCATCAACGGTATTAAGTATATGCCGGCCCAGAGCGGAGCCTCGGAGTAGGGTATACCATGTAGCGGTAGCCAAATTGCCTGTAGCCATAGGGTTAGCATTATCATTAGGCTGCCGTAGGCGAGGAACCTCAGTGTCGTCGCCAGTGTGGCTGCCGTGAACATCCTAACCCTGAATAGCTCAAGCCTAAACATGGGAGACCTAACCCTAACCTCGATGAGTGGGAATAATGCCAAGAATGCCGAGCCCAGCATAAAAGAGGCAAGCACCAATGGGTTTTCCCAACCAAGTGGTGATGAGCCGTATGGCGCGAGACCATACGTTAACGCCAGCAGGATTAGGGTTAGGCCCATGATAAACACGGAATTCCCCAACCAATCAACTCCCTCCCTAACCGGTCTCCTAATCTCCCTAAGCCTTAGGTAGCTCCATACTGTGCCGAACACGCCAAAGGGCACGGAAACCAGGAACACGTACCTCCAATCATAGGTAGCTAAAACACCCCCAATTATTAGGCCTGCCAAACTACCTGCCAAACCAGCCACTTGATTCGTGCCNNCCCTCTCATTTGGTGGGAAGGCGTCCGTAAGCAGGGCAGCGCTGTTGACCATTAGCAACGCACCGCCGACGGCTTGGACCAACCTGAAGATTATTATCTCCAGGGCACCTAGGTAACCAGTATTTGGTGTTAGGTAAAGCAGTACTGAACCTATGGTAAATATTAGGAAGCCTAGGTTGTAAAGCCTAACCCTACCATACATGTCGCTTAACCTACCCAGCGTTACGAGAAGTGATGCGGTGACTAAGCTATAACCCATCAATACCCACAGTAGGTATTGGAAGGAACTTGGGCTTAGCGGATTTATCCTAATGCCATTGAAGATTGCCGGTAGTGAGATTATGACTATGGTATTGTTCATGAACGCAAGCAACGTACCTATGGTGGTGTTTGAAAGCACGACCCACTTATACTGCATCGAAGTCATGTTTATGACTTAAAACTATAAATCACTTACTCCTACACATAGTATTGCTACTCAGGCTTAAATACCAATTTCTGGGCAGCAATAGAGATATTGCGAACACCAGGGTTAGCTTGACGGCATGTATCAGGGATTGCGAAACCCTGGGGCGCCGGCCTAATAACTAGCTTATAATTGGGGCAATGGGACCTTAAGGTTTAGTATGGGCGTGGTGCTAAAATCTCTAAAACGTTACGTTGGTCGAGACCGACCAATTGGGTAGGCCTTTTGATTAAGTTAGCCGAAGGGCTGGGCCTATATGGGGTATTTTGCGACCATGCCCAGGGTGTTGGTTAGGCAGTAATTGCTTAAAATCATTGCGTGTGTAATCAGCAATGCCCTTCTTTATACTTATGATGGTCGGCGCTTTGATCATTACTGCCTCATCAATATCGTCAGTGCTGTCCCTCTACTTCGAGACCAGGTATTGGAGGGGTAGGAAACGAGTCAGTAGGGCCATCAACGGTGGTTTTCCGCACGTCACAGTGATAATGCCCGTGAGGGGCTTGGACCAAAATGCCAGGGGTAACATAACTAGTGTCCTGAGCCAGGATTACCCAGGTCCTAGGGACTACATCTTCGTACTGGATGATGATGGTGATCCCGCGTATGGCGTGGTTACGGACCTAGTTAGGGAGTTTAGGGCTAATGCCCTGGTGCTCATTAATAGGGGTGGGCGTAGCAAGGGCGATGCATTAGCCCTTGCCCTAAACCATGCGTCCGGCGATGTCATAGCCTTCGTTGATAGCGATGCCTTCGTGCACAGGCACTGGCTTAGGAACCTAGTGGCTTCATTAATTAGTGGCTTTGGCGCAGCCACTACGTATAGGTTCTACATACCACTTAGTAGGCCAGGCCTTGGTTCATTACTCAGGGCTAGCTTTAACATGATTGGCATAACCGCCATGCAGAGCCCAGTCGCTAGATTCACCTGGGGCGGCTCGACGGTCATTTGGAGGCGCGTACTGGATAGGTGGAATGTCCGTGATTACCTACCTCATTACCTAAGCGATGATTATGTAATTACGCACTTCGTGCATAGGGAAGGCCTTGGCATAGACTTCGTCCCTGAATCCCTAGTCCTAACGCTTGAGGATGCCAATGTTAGGGAGGCCTTTAACTGGGCGGTTAGGCAGTTGTGGTATGTCAGGGTTTACGGGTTCAGGGGCTTCCTACTCTACGCAGCGTCATACACACTGTACGTGATTACGCTACCCATTGCAATAGCCCTATCGCTCATTAATGCATTGCTCATTTTGCCCGGCCTCCTACCATTCATCATTGGCGTGGTTAAGGACTACGTAAGGATTAGCAATATTAGGCGGCTCGATGAGTTCTATAGCGTGAATATAACGAGGGAGTACTCAATACTCCTCGCACTAGCGTCAATACTGAACGTCTACTTCTCCTGGCTCGCGATAATCAAGACCATGCTCACTAAATCGATTAATTGGAGGGGCCGCGTGTTCACGGTGGAGGATGCCGTAAGGCTAATGAGGGAGAAGCCCCTTGGGTGATCCCATGGTTAATGTACGCGAGACCTTCTGGTCCATGGTCAGGAACCCAAACCTACTAATTAATTACCTGGCGGAGCTTAATATTAGCGTTAATGAATTATGTGGTGAGGAACCCATTAAGGCATTCAAGTGCCCACCCAGTGATGCTGATGATTTTAGGACAAGGTTTCTCGTGACATCATACATATACCTCAGGGTATTGAACATGGAATTGAGGGAGTTGGGCGATGCTGACGTCGTTGTTGAGGGACTGAACGAATTGATGAGTGATGTATTAACGGACATGCGGCTATACAATGCGCCGCCCGGGCTTATGAACGCCGTTATCTCCATTATACGTAACATACTGCGATTACGTAAATAAAACCAGCAAATTCACCGCCTACCCTCATTCAGTGCATCCTCAAGTCTTTTCAATAGGTCCTCCAACTCGCTAATTTCGTCTGAGTATAACTTAGCCATTACGGCATCCCACCTACTCCTTATTTGGCTCAGTAATTCCTTGGCATCCCTTATCCTCTGCCTCGCCTCGTCATACACCTCATTATTTATCAGGGCCTTAGCCTCACTAAGCAACTCGCTAAGTCTCAGCAGGTCCTCAGGCATGTGCACCGTGGCAAATGAGGTATACTCACTTAATTGATCCTTATTACTGACTAAGTACCTCAGGACCTTTATCGTGCCTACCCTGAGCAGTGATGGGCTTAACTCCACACGGCCAATGTCCATGCCGTGAAGCATTAGGTACGTCACCACGTACATGGGTACCTTAACCCTAGTCCTATTACTAATTGGTATGTGCTCCACGTAATTGGCTATTATTGGACTTATGATCTTCGATATGTCCTTTATGTGGTCATACACGTACTGCGTAATTACCTTATTAACCGCCTGGACGTCATCCATCGTGGCCAGAGGCTCCATCCTCTCCAGGTCCATCCTAAGCTCCCAACCCTTTATTATCAACGGCTCCGTGTCGTCTGGGCTGACCCACTCCGTGAATACCCTAAGTGGGAACCTATCATATAGGGCCTGCAACTCCTCCTCATCAGGGATCCTATTGCTTGCGCCGAACACGGTCCACGTCCTCACTGGAACTACCTTCTCACCATCATACACGACCCTCTCGTTCAGTATTGACAATAGCGTGTTAAGTATAGCACTTGACGCATTGAATATCTCATCAAGTAGTGCGAATTCGCTCTCGACTATTGAGTTTGCGTATATCCTCTCCACCTTACCGTCCAGCAACTTTGCAATGTTTATTGGGCCAAGGATCTCCTCAAGGTCCGTGAACTTGGTCAACTGCCTATAAAACCACTTGGCATTTAATAGCCTGGACAATGCGTAGACCAGCGTGGTCTTTGCAGTGCCCGGTGGGCCAACCAATAGGTAGTTCTCCCTCGAGATGGTGGCCATTAATGCGCCGAGGACCTCATTTTCGTACTTAAAGAACAAACTATTCAATTTATTATAAACATTCCTAACCCTCTCAAAGCAGCCCTCACTCACGACATAATATGCCAGGCACTAGGATTTAAAAACGTTCCTCATAAATACTTAGATATGATTAGGCACCACCGTAGAGAGCCCTATTTAACTCACTCATTAACTTAGCCATCTCACCCTCAATAACCTTCCTCCTGGCCATGAGCCCCTGCCTCAAGTCATCCGAGGATGCCCTGGCCTCAAACTCCTTAATCTTGACAATACCATCCGCGTAATAATTCAGTAGCTCAAGCATTACGTTAATGTCCTCGGGAATGTTCCCATTGAATTTGTCCCTCACCTCTGCCCTAAAGCACTCCCAATGCACTGGCCCGAACTTAGTGAATGTGAATTTCATCCCCTCAATAATCTCCTCACCACACCTATAGCACTTCCAAACCTTCCTACCCATGTTGAGTTACTAATCCTTACGGGCTTAATTTACCTTAACCGCCTCTTAATTTAAATGAATACATAATTATGCTTTTAAATAATTATAAATAATTATGAATACGTAATCATAGGGAGAACCTAATGGCAGCCCTATCTATTGATTCAAATATCGTTGGGTGCTGATGGGCAAGTAATGCTATGTCCTTCACCCTCGCGTTCACGGCCACCGCAAGCGCTATTTCATTAATGATCATCGAGGCTGCTTCGCCATAAACAACACCGCCAATGACCCTCTGGCTCTCCCTCTCGATAATTAACTTGACCCAACCCTCCCTAACGCCCATTATCTGTGCGTAGGCATCGTCCTCGAGTGGGTATGAGACGGTCACGTAATTAATTCCCCTGGCCTTGGCCGCTTCTTCGCTTAAACCAACCATCGCGGCCTCGGGTTCCGTGAATATGGTCATCGGTATTGAGTTGAAGTTTATTTCATAAATAGGCTTGCCATGAAGTATATTCCAGGCCGCTACAACAGACTCCTTAACCGCCGCGTGGTATAGCATGTACTTACCCAATACATCACCTGCCGCGTATATATTCGGCAGTCTCGTCCTCATTGACGAGCTTACTTCAACATGGCCCTTCTCAACAATACCGAGCCTATCTAAGCCCTCCACATACGGCTTCCTTCCGACCGCCATTATAACCTCTGAACCGGCCACATACCCCTTACTGCCATCGGGCCTCTCAAACTCAACGACCTTTTGACCACCCTCAGCCCTTATGCCAACCACCCTCGAATTCGTGAGTATCTCAACACCCTTGGACCTGAGCCTTTCCTCAATCTTAGATATTACGTCACTGTCCCAGCCAGACAATATCCTGGGCAGCATCTCAACGATTGTGGCCTTAATCCCCATTGAACCGAGGACTGACGCAACCTCAACCCCTATGTATCCACCGCCGATTATAATGACGTCGCTCGGCATCTTCCTGTAACTCGTCTTATAGCCAAATAGTTCCTGGCTACCAATTGCTAGGTCGGCACCGGGCACCGGTATTTTAATTGGCACTGAACCTGTCGCAATTAGTAATTGCCTCGCCTCAACGTCCTTGGTCCAAGAACCATCGATTGCCTTAACCCTAACCCTATGCCCATCAATGACTTCGGCAATCCCCTTCACGAAGTCCACATTCTCATGTTCCTTAATCTCCCTAATATGTTGTAGATACCTCAGGTATTGCACGTTGTCCTTATGATCAATGGCGTTCTCCCAGAGAACCTTAACGGCATTCACATCCTTATTACCGACACTATTTAGTATATTCCTAACCTTCTCCATTAGGTATATCGTCATGTAGACGGCCTTAGAGGGTATGCAACCCTCATATAGGCAATTACCGCCCAGGTTACCCTTATCATCAACCATCAAAACCCTTAAACCACCCTTACTCAGCTCGAAGGCTCCATGGTAGCCACCCCCACCACCGCCTACCACAACGACGTCGTATTTATCGAACCTCGGCGGATCCTCAAACTCATTGTCTGTGGGTGGGAATACTGGGTATTTTCCAAGCACGAATATGACAGAAGAAGTCTCGGATTTATTTACTTTATAGTCAAAAATATGACTTCTCGCAAACCAGTCTCGCATTGCTTCATAAACATTAACATTTAGATACTACGTAATATGTGTGTTAACTCGGTAGTAATGCCGATAATCATTACTAAGTCGCAAAATCAAAATTATATAAATAGTAAAAGTATGGACTAATAAATATGCTAGCGTGGTTATTGCGATGAAATTAAAAGGATAAGATATTAATTTTTATGACCTATTTATTCTATTGGTAGTCCCTTCTCCCTTACCTGCTTTAGATCCTTTGTTTCATATGCCAGATTTACGGCTATGAAGTACACCACTAGGCTTAGTATTGCGAAGGTTATGTAGTCCCATGGGTATGGTATTAATGGTGTTGATAATGGACCAAGCGAGCCTATGTACGATATCACGCCCAGCAATACATTATATATCGGTACCCAGAGGGCGGCCTTAACGTCTGGGTGCCTTGACCTGAACCATAGGTATGATAGGCTTAGTATTTGAATTAGGGTTATTAACGTCCAGTAAACCGTGAATGACCCAAGCACGCCTAAACCGGCGAACCAATTCAGGTACCAACCGGCAATAATCAATGATGAAACCAACCAATAAACTACTGCGAATGTTATTGATTCAGTGCGTGTTAATTTAACCTCAGACCTATACGGACCAAGAAGTAATAATGGGAACCCAAGTATGACGCCGGCTATTATTGCATTGACATATGACCAGCCAGACCAATAAATGAGTAGTGATGCAACGATAAAGCTCAGTGGGTAGAATATGTACCAGGCCGGTGGATTGAATGGTCTCTTGAGGTCAGGGGCTAACTTCCTAAGGGCATGGTTTGTTATGCCAACCTGTAGGTAACCATAAACAGTCATTACTGCTGAGTAAGACATTATGGCATACCATGTCGGAAACGGCGCCATGAACGCTATACCTATTACTGCGGCGACTATGAGGGCTATCCAGGGTGTTTGGAATTTCCTATGTATTCTTGAGAAGAACTCCGGTATGTAGCCCACTCTCGACATACCGTATATATTCCTGCCGCTAGTCCCTACATAAACGGCCAATGTACCTGCGGGTGACACGGCGGCATCAATTAGAAGTAGTATGGCAAGCCCCATCAATATTGGTATTCCGGTGGCCATCGCCTCACTGGCAAATGGGTGCGCCTGCCAACTGCTCGATGCTAGTGCCTGCCAATCACCAATCTTCACGCCAGCCGCCTGCCAATTGACCGCCCCTATAAACGCAACCTCAAGCAGTATGTAAAGTATTATAGCGGCTATTAATGCCAGTATCGACCCCAGTGGTACGTCTCTCTGCGGGTTCTTACCCTCACCTGCATACTCAAGGCCTTGTCTAAATCCCTGGTAGGCCCAGACAATGCCCGTGGTTATCATACCAGCAAAGACCGCTGAGTACCCATATGGCGCGAAACCACCTGGTAACTTACCAATTACGTAATTTGGATGGAAGTATAGGGCTATTAATAGTATTATTGTTAGGCCGGGTATGAGTATTTTCCAGGCCGTTATTACCCTATTGAACCAGCCATAAATATTAACACCAATTAATTGAATGGCGAGGAATAGGAGTATTAATACTGCGGCCACGACTAAACCAAGTGGTGTTAATAC
>DAXY01000067.1:10512-10997 GCA_002506645.1 Vulcanisaeta distributa
GCACCTAATGTGTAGGCCCAGGCCAGTAGGTAATTGCTAATTGTTCCATGACTATAGTGATTATACCTAGCCAAGGAGCCACTAAACGGAAAGAGCCCGCCAAGTTCTGCGAAGGGAAATATCATGAATATGAAGAATATACCGGCTATTACCCAGGATAGAAGTGACGCTGGACCCATGGCACCAGCAGCGCCGAGCGCTGCGAATAGCCAGCCACTACCAACCATACCCGTGAACGACAACATGAAATAATCAGTCATTGTCAAAGCCCTCCTAAGCCTAACCTGGGACTGCGACGAACCCATCATATATTGTGTAATAAATAAAAATATATAAATTTTATTCTTTTCAAAAATCGAACGTGATGCCCTCTTGAGGATTAATCACTAAATGGTGCCCCGGCCGGGATTTGAACCCGGGTCACGGGCTCGAGAGGCCCGCATACTTGACCGGGCTATACGACCGGGGCCCGCGTTTCCCTCCTC
>DAXY01000055.1:0-4506 GCA_002506645.1 Vulcanisaeta distributa
GGCACGAATTTATATAAATCCTCAACAACTCCGTAATCGCAGTTCCTGAAGAATGGTGCGTTTGGGTCGTTGTTTATCACGATCACGGTCTTCGACTCCATCATCCCGGCCAGGTGCTGTGGTTGTCCACTAATTCCAATCGCCATGTAGAGTTTCGGCCTTACCTTATGTCCGCTAAGTCCAACCCAGTGGTCCTCACTGAGCCACTTTAGATCCGCCGCTATGGGTCTCGAGCAGCCAATCTCCGCGCCAAGGACCTCAGCAAGCTCAAAGGCAAGCTTTAAATCCTCCTGCTTCTTGAAACCCCTACCCACGGAGACTATCAACTCCGCATCCTCAATCCTAACCTTACCCTTAGGCTTCTCCTCAGTAGAAACAACCCTAATGCCAGGAACAACCTTAGGTTGTAGCGTTTCTATGGATGGTGTGGATGCCCCCTCGGTTGGTTTGAAGCGGGTCGGTGGTGCCATTAGGAATACCCTATCGGTAACCCTAACGGTTACTTGGGCCCTATTTCCAATGCCGTTATACGTAATCTCAAGGGCATTGCCACTCTGTCTCAGGTCAATTACGTCAACAATCAATGGTGCCGATAATCTCTGTGCCGCAATGGCTATTGCGGTCTTAAAGAACTTACTAACTGGAACGGCTATTACGGAGTAATCATTGGCATTGATTAAACCTAGCAATGTTTCTGAGAATGAAGCCTCATCAACCTGGGCATTCAGAACATAAACCTTGGCAACGCCATACCTACCCAATTGGGACGCATCCCCACCCCCAAGCATTAGGTAATGAATTTCCGCACCACCCACCTTCTGTACCAACCCTATTAACCCTGTATCATTAATTGAGCCTATCACAAGGGCCCTCGCCATGCCCATCACCTCGGGGTTATTATACCCTCCTGAATCAGCGCTTGAACAAGCTTCTCCACCTTCTCATCGACACTACCCTCCTTAATGATCACGCCCTTCCTCCTAACCTGGATAGGCGTGATGCCCCTAACCTCGACGGAGGATTTTATGGAGACTCCAAGGTCGGCGAGACTCAACCTATTTATGGGCTTCCTCATTGCGGCCCTGATCTGGAGTAGGGGTGGTATTCTCGGTACGTTTATTTCCCTGGTGACTGTTACTAATACCGGTAATTGGGCCTCAACGGTTTGCACGTAATCCTCAAGGTCACGCTTAGCAATTACTTTATTACCCTCAATACTCAATTCCCTAACGAAGGAGATCACGGGGATTCCAAGCTCGGCAGCCACCCTAGGACCGACCTGGCTTGTGTAGCCATCTATCGTTGCCTCACCCGCAATTATCAAGTCATAATTACCTAACCTCCTTATCGCAGCGGCTATTGCCTTGGCCGTCAGTAGCTGGTCACTATTTATCAGCGCATTATCCACTATTAAGTAGGCCTCATCAGCGCCCATTGCAAGCACCTCCCTAAGCAGGCTCTCAGCCTCCTGCTGCCTCCTTGGTAACGGGCCGTACTTAAGCGCCGTTATTACGCGGACCCTCCCGCCAACCCTCTCCTTAATCTTAACGGCTTCCTCAACGGCATTCCTATCAATATCGCTTATCTTAAGGGGCGTGGCCTCAATATCAATCTTAGTCTCACTGATCCTTAGCTGTCCTGTATCGAGAGCCGGTTTTACGAGTGCCAAAATTTCCATCACGTCTAAGGCTCGGCATGCTTTTTTAGCATTATCCATTATTTATACTATGTAGTCCTAAATTAAATTATATAGTAGTTGAGGGCGGCGTGCCTACCCTGAGTAATCCTTATTAAGTACGTGAGCTGGCACAACGTAGATTAATGAGTGGAGGTGAAAATAAGGAATTAACACTACCGCGGCAGGAGTTCGAAATACTGAAGCTACTGGCTGATAGTGGCGCGGCTGTAAGTATTGATGACGTAGCATCTAGGCTTGGTACCGACGCAAACTCCCTCATGAGGAGTATTGCCGAACTCGAAAACCTAGGCCTGGTCCAGGTTAACAGGGTCGTAAGGAGGGTCATTGAGCTGACTGATGAGGGTAGGAGGTACCTCGAGGTTGGGCTTCCTGAGGTTAGGCTAGCTAAGCTGCTCCTTAGTTGTGGATGTAGGCCCGGTATTAATGACGTGCCCACGATCGCGGGTAAGTACGGAATTCCATTAACGCCCAATGAGGTTAATTACGCAATATCGTCATTAAGCAGGTTAGGCGCCATCAGGATTAATAAGGGCTTGATAGAACCCACGTCCCTTGACATACTCAGTAACGTGGTTAATAGGCAGGACGTACTTAACCAGGTTAGGAATAAGGCCTTTGAGGATGAGCTACCCGATGATATTAAGTCCGTAGTTCAGGAGTTCCTCAGGAGAGGCATCATTAGGGCAAGGGAGAGGAGCGTCATCGAATTATCAATTACTAATGAAGCTCGTGACCTCATGAGCAGGGGTTTGATAAAGATGGGCGTGGTGGTTACGGCACTAACGCCTGAGTTAATAACGAGTGGTGCCTGGAGGAACGTGGTTATTAAGAGGTTTGACCTATCAATACCAACACCGCAGGCGCCATTGGTGACTAAGCACTTCTTCTCGGAGTTCATAAAGTTCGTTAAGGAGGTTTTCATATCCCTCGGCTTTGAGGAGGTTTATGGGCCTCACGTGGAGCTTGAGCTTTGGAACTTCGATGCATTATTCCAGGCCCAGGATCACCCCGCCAGGGAGATTCACGACACATACTTCCTCAAGTACCCAAGCACCGGTAAAATACTCGATAATGAGCTGGTCAATAGGATAGCCCGCACCCACGAGGATGGTTGGGTAACGGGATCGAGGGGCTGGGGCTATAGGTGGGACCCAGGCAGGGCCGTTAGGCTAGTACTGAGGACGCAGACAACCTCGGTCTCCGTGAGGACGCTATATAGGCGTGGCGATGGTGAGTATAGGGTATTCACGGTTGATAGGGTTTTCAGACCCGAGGTCCTCGACCCAAAGCACTCCATGGAGTTCCACCAGGCGGATGGTATTGTGGTTGGCGAGAACCTGAGCTTCAAGCACCTGCTCGGCATTCTCGAGGCCCTGGCCAAGGGAATGGGGCTCAGGAAGGTCATGTTCAAGCCAGCCTACTTCCCATTCACAAGCCCCTCTGCTGAGGGCTATGCATACCACGAGAAGCTTGGTTGGATAGAGTTCGTGGGCTCCGGCATCTTTAGGCCGGAGGTCGTGATGCCCCTTGGCATTAGGAGGAGTAGGGTTCTGGCTTTCGGCATGGGCCTTGATAGAATCGCCATGATCCTCATGAATATTGAGGACATTAGGGACCTATTCTCGAGAGACGTAAACGTGATTAGGGGGTACTGGACGAATTTCTCAAGATTCATAAATAGCCTAAACCATTGAGTGAGTTAGTTAAGATTATAAATTTGCGAATTAGTAATGGGGCGTGCCGAGGAATGAAGAACGAAGCATAAAGCTAACGCACTTACTACTACCCCTTACATCGCCAGTGATGGCGGTACTCCTCATACTAGGATTAATAAGGATTGGCGAGACCCAGGTGCCGGCAGGCCCCCCGTTTCAGTCCGTGAATACTTCAAGTGCTGGGTTGTATAATGTGGCGGTTATTATCACGATCATGGTTATAGCGACTTACGTAATTTATAAATTGGTCAGGCGGGGTATGATAAGAATGTTCGAGGCATTGAAGGACGTGCTCCTAGCCATCGTCATAATAAGCTCGGTACTATTCTACGTAATGACCTACGCGTATGGGTACGGCATAGCCCCCCTAATTAATTACCCACTGTCAATACCTACCTTGGCCCTTGCAATAAGTGCATTAATAATGTATGCCGCGATCAGGGCTAGGAATACGGTGGTGAGGGCATTGGCAATAAGCGCCTACAGCTCCATGGCAGGAGTCATATTCACCATAGCCCTACCCACCTGGACCCTGGCAATACTGCTAGTAGCGCTGCCGCTCTACGACATCGTGATGGTGTACAAGGGATTACTCGGCCGATTAGTCACGGAACTCTCGAAGTACGGCGAGGGCAAGTACCCAATACTCAGGGGATTAATCCTCGACATGGATGGCATCGGCATCGGCGTTGGGGACCTCGTACTATATGCAACGTTGGTTTCACTGACAATGATTCAATACGTTAACCACAACTTCACACTTACACAGAGTGCTCTGGCGTCATTACTCTCACTGGTTGGGATTCTCATCGGTCTGTTCATAACGTTTAAGTACGTATTACCAATTAAGAAGTACGCACCAGCACTACCAATACCGATACTACTTGGTTCCATACCACTCATTTACCTAGCTACAGTAGCCCTGTGATTTTATAATTGGACAATATTGACCCTCCTAAGGGCCTCACGATCCTTCTGGGTAGGGTACTTACTAAGTATTTTTATCCAGGGATTATCAACCATTTCCGTGAATGGAAACTCCATCATTCACGCCTCGTAACACGGCAATAAATTATAAGTGGGTAAAAACAA
>DAXY01000055.1:4554-8191 GCA_002506645.1 Vulcanisaeta distributa
TGACGGTTCAAGGACCTGCCTAAGCCTAAAAGGGAGGCGATATTAGTGATTTAATATGGACTTGCTTAAAATGGAATTAACAACCTGCTTAATAACGCAATCCTCATCCAATACCCTAAAGTACGTGGACCTAGGGCCCAGTGGGCCTGGGGCTATTATTGGCTCGACACAGCCATCCAAGTTATTGATTAGTGATTGCCCTATATCAATATCCCCAAGTAACTGCCTAATGCAGGTGTTTAGATTATCAAGTCTTAGGACCTTTTGATTGCCAATAGGCGCCATAGCCCTCCTAATGCACTCGCTCACGGAGGCCGCATACTTAATATTAACCCTCCCATTTACCACCTCCACAACGCCAAGGTCTGTGGCAAGGCCGATTATTGCCTTAAAGGCAACCTCATTAAGCCATGCCGTTGGTGATAACTCCCTAATTTTTTGATTTATCAATTTATGAAGCTCGGCAATGCCCAGGCCCCCCTCCTCACTTATTAAATTTATTAGCAATCGGTAATGAGGCAATTCCCTGTACAGCACCAGGTGCAGCAGCATTCTTGCTAATACCATGTCCCTATTCAAGGCCCTATACAATGCATTACCTGTGTCCGTCAGCCTGATGTTGCAATCCCCATAAACCTCCACAATACCAATCCTCTGAAAGAACCTTGTTATGTCGCCCCTACCCTTACCAATATCAAGGCCTTTATCCCTCATTACCGAGCAGTTGATTCCAGGGTTTTCACCAACAGTGAGTATGTAATTTATGAGCTTCTCAAGGCTTATCCGCGGTATTGGTATGCTCCTCTGGATATTGAGCATTGAATGTCAGTTATTATGCATCATTTATTTACAGTGAACTCGCAAAATAGCGCTATATCAGTATCAATATCAAGACAAAATATCGCACATCCCTAGCCCGCGGGAATAAGTCCTGAGTAAATAACTCCCTAATGCGCTGATGTTACGGAAACATCTACTCATACCCATGGAATTACTAAGAGCAGGACTATAACGTCAACATTTTAACTGTTAATTAAAAATCCTGCCAGTTTCAATACCTAAACAATGGTATCCGAGGAGACATCAAAGCTGGAACTAAGCCTGAAGTGCCCTGTGTGCGGTTCCAACCTTCAATTGATCGAAAATTCGACATACGTAATCCTCGGGTGCCCAAATTGTAAAATATATACTAGAATGACCAAAAGGCACATTTACAGGAACTACATCGAGTACGAGGGTAATCGGATTCACCTAAAATGGGCCGAACTTATGAAGGAGTTGTACATAAGGATTAGTGGAAGGTCTCATCAAGAATCAGATATACCTTAACCCCAGACCTCCTTAAAAAATCAAGGGCATCATCAAATATTGAAATAATGCGAGACGTTGTTTTCCCTCCACCCCCAACGTATGGGTAATAAAGATGTACGTAGGTAGTAACCCCCCTCCTCACTAGATTAATTATTTTGTAGGCATCAAGGTGTATCACAACCCCCTGGGTTACTAAACAATCATCACTCGTTAGGTAATTCATCACCACGAAACCGAGCCTATCCAATAACGATATGCTGTCGGAACCAATACATGGGTACGTAATGACCCTATTAATTCCTCGACTTAGTAACGACCTTATTAAGGATGGCCGCCTCAACAATTCACTGACCTGTTCCGGGTCTATCATTAATCCATAAACACGGCACTTAAGCCCATACACGTATTCCCAATCCATAACCCTGATAATGCAATCGTCCCCACAACAATCAATCCCTAATCTATAGGTACCGGCCACGACGTCCCTGTACCTATCAATCAACTCCCTAAGCGAGGCCATGGTCGATTACCTGCATTGCGCAGTCAGCGCGCGGGATTATTAATGATCCCTCGCCCTCGAGTCCCGTTAATTCCTCCGTACATCCACGATCGTGTAATAGGCAGGTGAATGCCGATACCAACGCGTCTACCTCATGCTCGTTACCCACCACGGGGCCCCTAAACCCCTTGGTGACGAACCTGAGGAATGCCTGCCTATCCATGCCAAGTATCTTGAGGGTTGATGTGGGGTGTACCTCCAGAACCGCAATACCGAGTCTCCTCAACTCACTTGCCAATTGAATGCCGTACATCGTCAATTGCCTCATTGGGCCCAGCAAGGGTGGTATGAGCATGAGACCGAGCCTCCTAGCCCTCACCTCAACCAACCTATTAATGCCTTGCCTGGGTAGCCCAAGCGGTGCGTCTATGCAGACCAGCGATGGTGATTGCCGCAGTACCAAGTCTATGATCTCCTCCTTGGTGGATAACGTACTTACGTAGTACGTATGCCCAATGGCATTTATTAAACCAAAGCCAGTCCTCCTCCTATTGGGTAGTGCCAAGTCAACACCGGCATATAGCCCCTCGGCCATGGCGCCGCGCCCCTTACGTCCTCTTGATAATCCTGACGTTAAGTTCATTAAGGACCTCGGTAATGAGCTTCCTAGCTTCGCTATTGATTGCCTTCCAACTAACGTAGGCCTTAACTGGCCTGTGGGTCATCATGTTCACGGCCTTAATTATCATCTCCCTGGTTATTGGGTTTACGTACTTCGGTATTGCATGGCCGATGTCGGCCTCACCGTTGATTAGCCTATTATCTATCGTTAGGTAGTGGAGGTCCCCTATCGATATTGCTGGTTCGTAATTGCTCACCAACTTACCCTCAAGGAACTCACTAATTACGTAATGAAGTAATTCCCAACCCCTACTTACCGACCACTCCCTCTCGCTACTTCCCTGCTCCACGAAAGTCACGGGTATCGACTCTATGGTTGGTCCGTGGTGCGTAGCCTCAACATGGCACTCAAAGTTTTCAAGGCCGTAGTCAGGCCTAACCCTGCATAACTCCCTATAAAATGCCGTAATTGTGTGTGGGTTGGCAAGGGATACCGTGTTTGGTCTCCCGCCCAACTCGGCGGCGCCCCAATTACCTGTGACGTGGGACGTGAACATGGGCCTTGGATTCTTCATGGCATGGCGGCTAATGAATATCAATTCCTGAGGCCTTTCCTTAATCCGTGAAATCAACTCCTCAAGGTCGTCAAGGTATACAATGTCCTTACTCAATGCGTGGAATACGAGGTTCCCACCCAAGTCGTAGATCTCGTAATCGCCTATGCTCATTCTATACCTAAGCCTCCCACCCTCATTTAATAATTCGAAGACCCCCCTCGACACAGTATCGACCTTACTGAATATTATGCCATACATGCTAATTCGTACTTAATTGGTAAACCGCCCCTTTTTAATGTTCCCTAGTCAACATGCTGAGTTCGTTGAGTCTAATTTCACCAACAACCACTGGGTATTCGAGGTCGAAGGCCGTTATTACGTCAGGCCTTACCTCCATCACGAGACCCACATCCCTATTGCCAACATATATGCAGGCAGTCCTCTCAGGGAGGCCTGGTGAGTATTCGCAGGGCTTAAGCGTATAACTAATGCCGAGACTTGTTAGTAATGTCCTCAGTACCGAGAGACCGTCAGTTAGCGTTATTTCGGGTCCACTAATTAAATAACTAAGTACTAGGTCCTCCCTAACGCCAACCTCGCTGTCCTGGCTTGGCGTTACGACGAAGCCCACCTCAAATACCCTGAGGAT
>DAXY01000055.1:8261-13913 GCA_002506645.1 Vulcanisaeta distributa
GGATTCTCGACCTCCACGAGCTCCCTTTGATGCATTATTCTCTTAACCATGACATCCTTATTACTCATCATGTAATTAAGCACCTCCTGGAAGCCGAGCCCAACCATTAAATCCCTAATTAAGTCCGCAAAGGAGCTTAGGCCGCTCTTGGCGCCCCTGATTGGTTGTGGCGGTAATTCCCTCGGTATATTCTCATAGCCGTAGGCCACGGCTACATCCTCGACTAGATCAACAGCGTGAAGCACATTTAACCTATAAGGCGCGACCCTGACGAGTAGCTCCTCGCCATTGTCAATAACATCATGCCTAGACATCAATAGGTAGTTTATCACCTCATCCCTGCTCAGGTTAAGGCCTAGGTAATCATTCACGAAGTTAATGGATAGCCTAAACTCGAGTGGGTCCAGTACGGGGGATGTTATACTACCCCATGGCGCGTCTATTTTTACGACCTCAATAGTCCTTGAGGAGCTTCTCTCAAGCAGGTTATACGCCAGAACCGCCAGTACTGATTTGGCGAGCCTCAGGTCTGTGGACGTCACGTCAATGAGCACGTTCCTCGTCCCCTCAGTAACTTTGAAGTCCTCACTGCCGAGCACTGGTATTATCACGAGGATCCTGCCCTCGGAATCCACGAGTATTGGTGCCCTACCCTCATAAACCGCGTACTTGCCATAGAGCCTACCCTTCTCAGTCCCCTCAATGACCTCGGGGCCGCTCACCTCCCTATCACTACCCAGGGGCCTATACCTAATGTTATCGAGTCTCTCGAGCCTATACGTGAGTGGGGGCCTTACCTTATCTAGGTCGTAGAATCCAATAGCCATTTTCCTCCTGTCCCTACCGTAGGTTGCGTGGAGCTTCTCTTGAAGCTGAATCATTTGCCTAATGGCCTCATCACTAAGCCTTAGATCGCGCACAATAGCCATCATTATGTACGGCCTATTTGGGACGTCCTCCGCAATGAGCCTAAAGCCATTATTGACCATGCTGAATTTGGGTAGCCCAACCTCAATCCTAAACAAGCCCTTTAGGGCCCTGGCAATCCCCTCCACGGAGAATAGGTCCGGCCTGTCGTGGGTGACCTCGAACGTGACCTCATCCCCCGAGACTCCCTCAACCTCGCCCTTAAGCCTATTCAATGCCGTAATAAGCTCTTCATCGCCGCTGAAGTACTTACCGAGTAGGTTCTCCAGGTCACTTCGCCTGAACGAGATCACGGGCATGCGGCACTACGGAATAGCAAAACCTAATTAAGTATTTTTAAAGCATGGCTTATGAGTATGAGGCTGGGTCACTTAGTAATTATTCTCGTGATTGTCGTGGCCGCGGCAATGGCCGTATTAATCACGTTATTGAGTAGGCATGGGCCTCGATACGTAACGATAGGGCTCATAAGGCTACCAAGTAATTTGCCTAGGATTACCGTAAGCTCCGTATTCAGTAATGGCTCTCAAATACCCACCACCTACACGTGTAATGGGCCTGACTACTCAGTACCACTGTACATAAGTCACGTACCCAGCAATGCCAAGTCAATAATGGTTGTTATGGAGGATTTGAACGCGCCAGGAGGAGTTTTCTTACACTGGGTCCTGTATGACGTTCCGCCAAACATTACCGAGATACCACAGGGCATCCCGGCTAGTTATTACGTGCCTGGTATTGGTTATCAGGGCATTAACGACTTTGGTAGGGTTGGTTATGGCGGGCCATGCCCACCCCCAGGTCCTCCGCATGAATACGTGATAGTCGTCCTAGCCCTCGATAGGACGTTACCTTCTTTGAATGAGAGCGACGCTGTTTTGATAAGGTCTATCAACGCAAGTGATGTTGTTGGTTATGGCATCTTAATTGGGTATTACGGTGGTTAACCAATTAATTGCTTAATACTTTCCAACTTCCTCCTTAACTCCTCATTCTCGGCCCTTAACCTATTATTCTCGCCCACCAATTCATTAACCCTATCCTCCAACTCCTTAACCCTACTTGCCAACTCATCCCTCTCCCTCCTTAACCTATTAACCTCCTCGGCACTGGCGCCAGCGCCTCCAGCCGCTATACCAAGCTCCCTGCACTTCTCAGCAACCCTATCGCTCCTGATCCAGTAGATGACCTGAGTCGATTCCTTGTCCCACTTGAGCTCGCCGGTGTTTAGGTCGAGCTCAAGCGTTGTCGTTATTACGAAGACATCGCCCTTCTCAAGTTTATACTTGGGAACAACCTCGCTGAAGAACCAATTCCTCATCTCTTCAAACACCTTATCCAATGATTCCTTAAAGCCCCGTGAATTCTTAATGCTGTTAAATAACTCGGTGGCCTTATCCTCAGGGAATTTAGACCTCAGGCTCCCACTAATGACCCCAAAGAGCAATCTGAAGAAATCAGGCCTTCCCTCCCTACCGTACTTACCGAATAACCTCGCCGCCGAGGTCTTGCCGGTGACCCAATTAATCTTCAATATATTTCCCTTAACCAATTCCGCCATTGCGCCCCCTCTTTCAATCTCCTCCTCACTATCCTCCTCCCTCCTCTTTTCACTACTCATACATTAAATAAATAACTAATTTCTAATAAAAACCTTTCACCACGTATTCATTAGTAATATATTTAATCCTACACATTCATGCGGTTCATGACGCATCTTCTACCAATTAACTTTTTAAATAATTGTTTAAAGGATTAATTAAATGCGCGCAGGCAGGAGACTTGCCAAGGTTGATGAGCAGTTGGAGGCCGTTGAAATGATAAACTTCGCCAAATCACTCTATAACCTATCGTATAGGGAATTATCGCAGGTGCTGGGTATACCGGAGAGCCTACTCTGTAGGTATGCCAATGGCGATTTACTACCATCATTGGGCACCGTTAGTATGATTAAGGAGAGGTTGAAGCCCATGCTAGACCTAACCGAGGTTCTGAAGAGGAATGTGGTAATTAAGGATGGCTTTATCGACCTAAACAATGTGCTGTTTAATCCATACATACTCAAACTATATCAAAGGAGGGTTAAGGAGGTGTTCTCCAACATCCCAATTAATAAGGTACTGACCGCAGCCACCGATGGAATACCACTCTCGGTGATGGCGTCATATGCCCTAAACGCCAGGCTCGCCATTGCCAAGCAATACAAGGACATCGCCTCGGAGGAATTTTATGAAGCCAGTTACATAGTGGATTCACCACCACGTAGGGTATCTCTATACCTGCCGAGGCATTTACTTGAGAGGAATGACGAGGTCTTAATAGTTGATGACATCGTGAGGACCGGCAGGACATTAAACGCCCTAATCGAGCTAATAAATAATGCCGGGGCTAGGCTTGTCGGTGTTTCGGTATTAATTTCAATGAGTAAGTCCTGGATTGATAAATTGAGGGATAGGAATGTGCGAATCGACGTAATACTGGACTTGAGTAACTGAGGGGGATAAGTTATTAAGTTACTGCGGCCATGGCATCACGGCAATGATTAACCCCGAGGTATTGATCATAATAATCTACCTCATGGTGACGGTGGCCTCATTCTACCCAATAATGTATCAATTAGCAATAATTGAAAGGGTTAAGGACCCCCATGAACACTCGGTGCGTGGCAATAATTTAACGGCGAATGGTAGGGTATTCCTGGTGGTCCCCGTTAAATCCGAGCCGCTGGACCTCGTGGAATCATCGATGAGGAGATTGGCAGGGCTGCAGGGCGTTAGTACGATTTACGTACTTGATGACTATGACGATAATGCCATAGGCGCCATAAGGGCGTTGGGTAATGGTTACGGCATTAGGGTGATTCATAGGGAGAAACCGAGGGGTTATAAGGGCGGTGCCCTGAACCACGTGATCAAAAGGGTTGGGATGAGTGATGATGATGTAATGCTCGTGCTAGACGTAGACTCTGTGGTGAGTCAGGAAACTATTAATGAGTTGATTAGCCGCATAAACTCCGCAGATGCCGTGGTTCCCCACTGGATTGCCAGTAATGGTAATGATTCATCGCTGGCGCGTGGGCAGTGGGTTGGTTACCTACTCTTCTTCAGGGTCTTGAGGGCGCTTAGTAGCCTAGTTGGTTGGGTACCAATACTCGGCAGCGGTTCGCTGGTTAGGGTCGGTGCATTGAGGAGGGTTGGTTACTGGCCTGAGGATGTTCTTGAGGACGTGGAGCTTGGGGTTAGGTTCTTCATTAACGGCCTTAAGGTTGAGTACGTCGATCACGCGTTCATAAATGTGGAGGTACCGGTTAATTACAGCGGGTTCCTTAGGCAGCAACTTAGGTGGAGCTTCGGCGTTGGTAGGGTCATTAGGAGGTACTTCTGGCAAGTCATACGTAGGAGGCACGGCATGGCGGTCATGCTTTACCTGGGGCAATACTTCGCGTACGTCCTTCAACTGGCCTCAATACTCATGCTGGCGCTAATTGACGTGGGTGGGCTAGCCATACCGCCGTGGGCGTTCATAGCGTTGCTGATTACGATAGTGCCGCCGTTGGCAACGTACCTATACACCCTGTTGATGATTGATAAGGAGTATGGTGGTGACCCCCGTAAGGATGCCTTCGCAATTAATAGCGTGAACCTAGCCTTCATAATGGCGCTACCCAGGATAGCCATTGCCAATCTAATGGGCCTGCTTAATATAGGTAGTATTGAGTGGGTACCAACGCCCAAGGGCTCCCGTAAATGGGCTAAGGAGGGCATTAATTTATTGCCGGAGCACCTAATGACGGCTTTGGTGATTACGGCATTTGCGGCATCGTTAATTCACATGCACATAATCAACGTATTAATCACGGCGCCCTACCTGGCCGGCTATGCAAGGGGGTTGTGGAGGATCCTGAATAAGACGCTATGAGAGGTAGTCGAGGATCCCACCTCCACCACCCTTATCGATTAATGCCCTAATCTTCCTCAAATCCTCCTCAATGATGGCCCTCAGTCTCGGGTTATACAGCGCAGCGGCTGGGTGGTATGTTGGGAGGACCTTAACGTTTAGGTCACCAAACCTGGCACTAAACACCTTACCCCTAATACTGCTTATATTAGATACGGACTTCTCGGGGTAGCCAGCCATGGTCAGAACCTCCCTCGCGCTATGCCTCCCCAGGCACACAATTACCCGAGGCCTTATCATCAATATTTGGGTAATTAGGTACGGCCTACACGCCTCAATCTCATCAGGTTCAGGATCCCTATTGTTAGGGGGCCTGCACTTAACAACGTTCGTTATGTAAACATCCTCCCTCCTAATACCCACGTTATTTAGTAATTTCGTTAACAACTGCCCGGCTGCACCGACGAAGGGCCTACCCTCCTCATCCTCCTTCTCGCCTGGTGCCTCGCCAATAATCATGACATTGGCATTTAAAGGCCCCTCCCCAGGCACGACCCTCCTCCTCGATGAGTATAATCTACACTTCGTGCACCCCAGCATTAAATTAATCAATTCATCGTAACTTGCCACATTTATCCTAAGCTTAACAATGTCCATGCGAACCACTTTGTGAGTAAGGCGGGAGGAATTTTTATTTTTAGTCGCGCTTATTTATTGCTGATTATGATTCCTTAGGCTATTACGTTACCCTGCCCATCAACCTTAGCCACAACCTTCCTAACAACCTTACCAGTGGGCAACCTAAAGAGTGCCATTACGAAGCCCTTC
>DAXY01000055.1:13958-15101 GCA_002506645.1 Vulcanisaeta distributa
CCTAGCCAAGTCCTCAAGAGAGACAAACAAAACAAAAAAGAAATAAGACAAATATATTAAGTGGTATTTCCATCTATAAAGCCCGATTACGATAAGGTCTTGGGCCACTTACCTAGTGATTGCCTAGGGGATTTATTGGGATGAATTGAAATATTAAATAAAATAGAATTTAGGTTATTGCTTCTCCTCAGCCTTCTTCTCAGCACCGCCAAGCTTTTGAACCTCCTTATCACCAAGCGGTATTATTGGGCCCTCCCTCCAGTCCTTTGGGTAAACAAGGACTGCATTTACCTGGACTATTTGATCACTTATTGTATTACCCCTAACGAGCTTCCTCTTCCTCATGCCCCGCTTCTTGGCGTGGTAACCAATGCCCTCACCCATTAGTAGGTACTTCTTAACAGCACCCTCAATATTTGGAAGCATTGGTGCGCCATCAACGCCACTACCACCCGTAATCCTGATTTTGAAGCCCGACGGTAGCTCAAAGACCTCCCTTATCACCCCACCATCCACCTCATCACCAATCCTCAAGCCCACGAACCTCTGGGCAATTGGGTCCTTAACCTCGAATTGCCTAGCCCTCCCACTCACTGGATCACTGAGTACAAGCTTGAACGTAGGCATCGACTTCAGCGTGGGTAGGGGGTTATTAAAATACTTCTATCGTTATGAAAATTCAGAACTTTAACNNAATGTCATATTTTTGAAATAATAATGCTTAAAAATAGGCGAAAATACAAATCCATGACCAATATGGGTAGCAAGCCCCTGAAGATACAGATAGGTGGTGCAAATCTCAAGCCAATGTGGGTGGTCGCGTCAATACTTTTGATAGGTGCCTTGGCAATGCTTATTGGCGGTATAACCATGCAGCTGGTGTATCACATATACCTCGCTCCATTATGGGTTGGTATTTTCGCGGGCATATTACTATCAATTCCCCTAGAGATTTGGGACTTTTCCAACCCAGACGTCATAATTAGGGCAATTACCCTAAAGGATAGGCTGTTAATGGTATGCTTTGGATTAGTCATTGGCCTTGGCGCAATACTACTCTACGGGCTTAACCTATTCGTTCCAGTGCTTCACTGGGGTATTAAGGCCTTTTTTGTGCCCGGCATTGTTGTTGGCGGCCTATTA
>DAXY01000055.1:15263-15573 GCA_002506645.1 Vulcanisaeta distributa
CCTAAGGTGGTTGGACTAACGACCAAGATTGACGAGTTCATCGTAGCCATAGTATTTGGTATATTAATGATCAGCATGTGGTTATTCATACCAAGGAGGCAGGGAGGTAGGGCATGCGTACTCCACCTAATCGGTAGAACTAAGGATGTGATGCCGCTTGAGGATGAGATTAGTGAGTTTAAGGAGGATTATCCCAAGATACCTGATTACGTAATTGAGGCGGTCTCCGTTCAGCAGCCCCGCTCATCGAGGATAATATTCGCACTTGCCTTTGACTTCACGCTGGTGGCTGTGGCCGTGATAGTGCTCC
>DAXY01000114.1:0-7576 GCA_002506645.1 Vulcanisaeta distributa
GAACTTCCTAGCCCTTAGTAACCCACCGAAGAAGGCGCCGAGTATTATCTGCATTATCATAGTGCCTATCCCAAACATTAAACCTGGCAGCGGTGCATACCAAATACTCGGCATCTCCGGAGCTAGTACAAATGTTATTATTGATGCATACGCCCCAAAGCCGAAGCCCGCTATTAACCCATGGACAATGGTCATTTTTATCGGAACCTCCCTCGGGTGAGCCTCATGAGGCGGTATCCTCCTGGCCTCGTTCGTGTGGTGCTGACGACCGCCCAGCAACACGTCAATTGGTAGGTGCACGTATCTGCCCCTAAGTATGTATGACCCAGCTATGGCCATGACGATGCCAACCACTAAGTAGACAGGCCCATCGAGGTTATACTTCATGTAGAAGTAGGCGAGGCCTACGTAACCTAGCGTAGTTAGGAAAGCTCTCTGTACCGTGAATCCAAGGGAGAATAAGAACCCTGCCTTCATGCCACCCCTCGTGCTATACTCACCAACTGCGTAACTGAAGGTTATCGGCCACGTGTGCTCGTCAGGCGTTATTCCATGGAGCATTCCAAGGAATAGGGATACGATTAGTATTTCTATGACCGGTAAGTGACTCGGCGGATGTAATAGAAAGTTTATGTTAAATATCCCAAGTCCAAGTATCACCATCGCTACTCCTAGTATTGCTAAGTTCNNCATTAGGGTTGCCCTAAAGTGGGGATTAATAAACCCTTCTGGCCCAGTTAACTTTATAAATTGATATCGAATAGATATCGATTCAGAATATGAATAGGGATAAGTTAATTAGTGATTCCCGAGATAATGAAGTAAGCATGAGAGACCTTTACACGTACATGAGCGATGAGAAGACTCGGGTAGCCCTGCTTTCATTGCTTGCCTCGATAACGATAACGCTGATGAACGTCATAGCGTGGCTCCTCACGAACTCCCTGGCCGTCCTAGCCGAGGCAATGCACACGATACTCGACATACTCGTAACTACCATAACACTTATTGCCGTTAGTGTAGGTTCAAAACCACCAGATAGGGAGCACCCATTCGGCCACGGTAAGGCCGAGAGTATTGGCGGGCTCTTTGGCTCCCTATTCATAATAATAGCCGGCATACTCATTGGTTATGAGAGCGCTGAGCATGTAATTACGAGGACGCCCTTTAGGCCTGACGTGACCGCCATAGTCGTCATGGCGGTGGCGGTGATAATCGATGTAAATAGGTCAAGGGCATTGCGGAATGCGGCAAATAAGTGGAACAGTAGGGCTCTTGAGGCTGACTCCTACCACTTCCTAAGTGATGTGGCCGTTGAGAGCTCCGTCATTGCCCTCATGGTGGCTGGGCTATTAATGGAGGACATGAGCATCGGCTTATTCAATGAATGGGGCGCGCTGCTCGACGCCTTTGTTGCCTTTGCCATAGTCATATACTTCTCAGTAATTGGCGCACGCATAATGAGGGCCTCGATTGATGAGTTAATGGATAGGATGTCTGAGGACCTGGTTAGGAGGGTGGTCAATGCTGTCAGGTCTGTGAGTGGGGTTGTCTCCGTGAGGGATGTTAAGGCCAGGAGGGTTGGTTCAATGGCGCATGTGGAGGTTACGATAGGTGTGCCGGACCACCTGAGCATTGCCAAGGCACACGGCATAGCCGATGACGTGGAGTCCGCGATAAGGCGTGAGGTCGGCCCATCAATAGTGATGGTTCACGTGGAGCCCGAGCTACGTGAAATGGTGGAGAAGGCCCTTGCAGGTATTAGGAACCCCCTCATTGTTAATATCCATGAGCTGGAGATATTAAGTGCGCAGGGTAGTACAATAGTTAGCATGCACATGGTAATTAGGAGCGATGCTAGGTTAAGCGATGTTAGTAAGGCCGTGAGTGAGGTCGAGAATAGGGTGAGGCAGGTAATACCTAGTGCCCAGGTCTGGATCCATCTAGAGCCCGATAGGAAGGTCGTAAATATTGATGAGGTAAGGAGGGTGGTTGGCCTAGTGTGCTCGAGGTACGGCTGCCGCATTGGCGATATTGGCATTTTGGATATTGAGGGGGTTAACGTAATGCGCATCCTCGTGTACTTACCGCAGGACATGGGCATTGTCGAGGCTCATAACATTGCGGCAGAGATAGAGGGCGAGATAGCTAAGGTCTATAGCATGCCATATCACGTGATCGTCTCGGTATTACCCGATAACAAAGCCTTATAACCCATTACTGGAGCCATAGTATGATCAATGGTGCGTAGGGAGTTCGTATTCACGTTTAATGAAGTGGGTGAGGCATTAACGTTCATGGAGATGATCACCAACAAGATCAAGAGTAGGGAATTGCTTATTCGGTATGACGTTGGTAATGGCGTTAGGGTTTGGGTCTCAATACAGGGTGAGCCGCATGAGGTCGAGCTCTACTCCATGGAGGTTAGGCGCGTGTACAATGACATCAAGATGATGAGGGGTAAATTCGGCACCCGCGCCTACGACATATCACTAATACTTAGTAAGGCTAGGCTCAGCGCCGCCATACCTAATGACCTAGTCATTGACCTACTCCAGGTTAAGGGCGTAAATGCCGAGTTAGAGGGTTCCAAGGTGAGGGTTGCTGGCGATATTAGGCTTGAGGACTTAGTTAGGTTGGCCGAGGACCTTTCCAAGGTTTATAGTGAATTAATCGATGCGGAAGTCTCAGCACAGGCCAAGAGGGTGATTGCGCTCTATGCATTATTAACGGGTAAGGACGTTAGAGGTAGTATTGAGGACCTGCTCAATGAGGGACTGCTTTCTAGGTACGGCGATACCGAACTACTCGTGTTATCCATGGATTATAGACACGCCCTATCAAGGCTCCAGGAACTCCTGGAGAGGAATGAGAGAAACATAAATTAAGGCCCCGATCTAGCATCTATTATTACGTAATGAGCCTCGATAATTACATCGAGATTAAGGAACTAACGAGGCAGGTGATTCAACAATACATAATGAATCAATACCCCTGGGGAATCATGACGAGGCCGCTCACGCCTATTGCCATGGCCATACTCTCGGTAACGTATGCCATAACAATAGTAATGCTCATACTAAGTCTAGTGCAAATAACCGTGCTGGTGAGGTATGGGGTAGCGAGCCTGAGGTACCTAAGCAGTGGTAATGGTGCTAATGGGCCGAGAATCATTGGTAATTCGTCGCATAGCCTACCATTCGTGTCAATATTAATACCCATTAAAAATGAGGACGTATTAACGGTCGAGAGGAGCCTACGGGTAATCGCATCCCTAAATTACCCTAGGGATTTATTTGAGGTATTGCTTATTAGTGACGACCCAGAGCACTACGTGAGTAGTCTCACGAAAATAATCACGCCAATGGCAAATAGATTGGGCATCAACGTTAGAGTAATACATAGGGCAATTAGTAAGGGTTACAAGGGTGGTGCCCTCAATTACGGCATTAAATACGCCAGGGGCAGCGTCATCGCGGTGTTTGACGTGGATACCGTAATGCCCAGTGATTACCTATTGAAGGCCGTGAACGCGTTATTGAACGGCCACGACGCCGTTACGGCAGTATGGAAGGGTTACTACGTGAGTGATGGAACCATTTCGAGGCTCCTCAAGTTCATGTATGACGTGTATAACGAAGTCTTCATTAGGGGTAGGTTCCTCAGTGGTGGTTTTCCGGCCATAACCGGTAATAACTTGGTCATTTGGAGGAGGGTTCTTGAATCCCTCGGGGGCTTCTGCGAATGCACTGGCGAGGACTTGGACCTCACAATAAGGTTGAGGTCGAGGGGCTATAGGGTTGGGCTGATAGACTCTGATGTCTATAGTGAGGTCCCGCACACGTATCTGGCGTTCAAGAGGCAATTTAGCAGGTGGCTGTTTAATGGTGTTTGGAACATGAGGCACAACCTACGGTTGTTGCTCTCCAGCGGCGATGCGTCGGTTTGGGAAAGGATTGATGGCATCCTCTGGATGCTTCAATTCCCAAGCATGTCATTCGCGGCGCTTTCAATATTCATAACGGCGGTGCTTGCGGTAATTGGCGTTTTAATACCGCCAATGCCAATACTACTCCTTGAGACCCTAAATGCGATAGCCACAGTGCCATTAGTCATCGTGCTATGGATGATCAGTAGGCGTGTTGGCTACTCTACGTGGGACTTCCTAATGGGCGCCGCCAAGTCGGCACTGCTCATGGTGCTCATGTCATTCCCAATGCTCATATACTCCGTGGAATCACTAATAGCGAGTGAGTGGGAGTGGGTTACAACACCAAAGGGTTACCCAACCCATGGGCACTCATTCCTGAGGGATTTAATCCATGAATTATTGATAACCCTAATGCTGGTTGCCGTAATGATAGCGCTCATACTAAATAGGCAGTTATTAATGATGTTCTACGTGGCGAGTATACTGATCATACTCCTATACGGATTTAGATTGGCAATCCCGCGTAGATGAATTACGAAATTAACCGTGGTATAAATGAATTAAAGCATTGTTTTGCACCCACCATATTGGGAGTCAATGGTTAATACCTATGACGTTATCGTGGTTGGCGCCGGCCCCTCAGGCTCCATAGCCGCCTACGTAGCCGCTAGGCTCGGTTTAAGGGTGTTGGTGATTGATAGGTTCAGATTCCCAAGGATTAAGCCCTGCGGTGGTGGTTTGACGCAGAAGTCCGTAGCCCTACTGAAGGGTCTTGGTATTGAGTTAAGCGGTGTGGTTAGGGATGTGTGTAGGAAGGTCGCCATCATCAATAGTGCCGGGTCATTCCTACTAACTGATAATGAACCAATAATAAGCGTGGTCTCTAGGGATGAGTTCGATAATTACCTATTGACAAAAGCCCTAGAGGCTGGGGCTAACTACGTGGTTGATAGGGTTGTTGGGGTTGAGGTACGTAATGATTACGTCAATGCCATAGGCATGGATAATGCCTACGTGGGTAAGTACTTGATTGGGGCTGATGGGGCTAACTCCATAGTGGCTAAGCAATTGGGTAATGACGTGAGGAGGGGTACGGCCATGGCGTTCATGACCGTAGCACGCGGTAATGGTCTAAATGATAATGGTCTAAATGACTTATGCGTNNATAGACATGACGAGGGTTAAATGGGGTTATTCGTGGGTATTTCCACGCGGTGATGGGGAGTACGACGTCGGTATCGGCTCAATACGCTGGGGCAATTATAGGGAGCCATTGATTAAGTACGTGCATGACGTGGGCCTGCAGGAAAGCGAAATACGTGGGCACCCCATACCAATAAGGACCCGCGATAGGATAGCCTCTAAGCGCGTGGTCTTGGTTGGCGATGCCGCCGGGCTTGCCGACCCAACGAGTGGCGAGGGCATATTCTACGCCATGTATAGTGGGGCGTTGGCTGCATTGGCGTTGAAGCACTCCAGCAACCCGACAGAGTTTATGAGTAATTACTTGGGGATTATTAACCCGTTGATCAAGAACCTATCGCTGGCGTACTACCTATCACTGGGTACCTATGGAATTGACCACTTAGTGATGGGTAGGCTTGGTATTAGCGCATTCTCAATGCCCAACACGAGAAACCTTATCAAGAGGATAATGAGGGGAGGCACTTGGTATTACCAAGTGCCGATGTCCATTATTAAGTTCTCGATATTAAAAGGACCTCAGGCAATACTTAAGGGAATACTACGCGTGTAATTTTAACGAATTAAGTTAATGAGGAGACGTCACTCCTCGGACTCCTCCTCAAACCCCTCAGTTCCCGTCTCCTCCGTACCCTCCTCCGTGGTTCCCTGCGTTGTTGATGAACCCTCCTGCGTGACCTCGGCCACGGCGTATGACCTACCGATCTTGGTGATCTTAACCTTAACCTTATCGCCAGGCTTCGTATTTGGCACGAAGATCACGAAGCCCTTGACCCTGGCTATACCATCACCCCTCTTGGAAGTCTCGACTATGTTCACCTCAAGCACGTCACCAACATTCACGGGCTTAGGACCCCTCGCACCTCTACCCCTACCTCTTTGGAAGTTTCTCCTTCTCGGTCTTTCGGACTCGGACGTAGTAACCGCCTTACAACGCTAATGGTGGGAAACCCCTTTATAAATCATTCTAAGGCAATTAATGTTTTAAAGAGCTGCCCATAATAGGCGTGGTGATGACCACCTCTGATTAGGACTAATGACTGGGCCAAGCCCCAGACTGAGGGTTATCAATAATGCGCAGTGCCTATGAAACATCAACAATATTTAGTGAATCTCTATCGATAACAACAACGTGAGGCCTTGCGCCGTTATAGGGACCTGCCCTTGACGAGAAGACCGTGAGCACCCTACCCTCATGGTTCCACTTATAACCCTGCGGCGTGTATTCATGCCCCCGAATGATCATGGTTAATCCACTACCGTTGAGGAAATTCTCCGTTAATGCTGGCCCGAAGACGTAGGTACCGGGCCCCCTAATAATGTTGGGTTCGTAATACTTAACATCATCTGATGGGTCATTCCATAGTAATTGGAACGTTACCTCATTATTTGGTACCTCATCGGGCTTGGGGAGTTTGGCTATGTCATCAATATTGATATTGCTTATGGGTAGGCCGCCGTGAACGAGGAAGTACTTATCATTCAGTATTGCCGAGATCGGCATTTGCGAGAACACTTCCTTCAGCCTATCATACATGGAGTCGCCATCGTATGGGCCGAACTTCCTCAGCAGCTCCATGTAGAAGCCATACTCGTAATTCGTCAATGGCGATTCGTGATTACCCCTTAGTAATATTGCCCTTCGCTCGAGGAATAACTTAAACGCTAGGTAAAGGGTCTCTACCTGATGCTCACCCCTATCCACGTAATCCCCAAGCATTATGTACGTCCAATCACCCGGTGGGAACCTCCCCATTATCCGCAATAGCGTGTCGGCATCCCCATGCAAATCCCCAATTATCACGGCCCTATTAATGGTGATCCTGAGTAACGGCTCGTACGCGCTAAACTCACTGAGTAATCTATCCAGGTTCTCCCTCAGGAAGTCTTTAATTGATGTAATATCCACGTAAGTAGGTTAACCCAATGAATTTAAATAAGTTATACCTAGGTTCAGGGCATTATCATTGATGCGCGATGGCCAAATCAATTGATAAGTTTTTAAATTTTAATTTCAATCATTAATTAAATGAGCGCGCTTGAGATCCTAGTGAGGGTTAAGAGGATTGTTGGGGATATGGTTAAGGAGGCATTCATAGTCAAGGCCATTAGGGAGGGTTCAATAATGTCATTAAGCACTGAGGATGTCATAAACCTATACCCATATAATGCCTATGATTATAGGGTTGATGGTAGGAACCTCGACTACCTGGTTACGGAGGACTCGGTGGCGTTACTTGCCGACTTGGCGAAAATAAATGATTGGTCAATTGACAACATTAAGTACGCGGAATTTAATGATTGCATATCAATAAGTACTAATGATGGCGTGCTATCAATTACGTGTAAGGATAAGTCCATCCACGAGGGGGAGAGGGTTGCCTACCTTGATAAGTCGTTAATGAGGAAGTACGGTATTGACATTAGAATAAGGAGCGTTAA
>DAXY01000114.1:7601-11219 GCA_002506645.1 Vulcanisaeta distributa
GTTGTGGAGAGCCTAATGACGCTACCAATATACTTCGTAATAGACCCAGTCCACCTAGGCCTAGACATCCTTGCCGACGCCTACATATACCTACTGACCAAGGGCCTCAATAGGGTTCCCACGAATACTGACGCCGCGGAGTACTTAATAAGTAGTAATAAATTGAGTGATAAGTACATCAAGGCCTATGTATCGAGGAATGACCTAGACATGCTTGGGAACTACCTCGAAATTAAGGTTGATGAGAGGGACAGCGCCATTGAGTATTCGATAAATGATGAACACGCACTCACGGTATCAACAATTCAGGGCAGTATAAACCCAAGCCTCCTCAAGATAAGTTGGATTAACCCCGAGGTCTTTAAAATGAGTGGCATTGGCATAAACCTAATCGACCTAGGGAGCACGAACATACTTGATTGCTCAGAAGTCCTTATTGAGAGAACTAAGGATGAACTCCGCGGAGTGCTATAGCACCACATTACCATCATTAAGTACGTCGACTATTGCCGAATCGCCGCTGTAGGGTTTCCTGAAGTTCCTCAATATCATGCCTGGCGTCCTCACCCCCGCCCCAACATCGCCAATACCAATCCTTTGGGCGAGGATCCTTAAATCCTCATCGCGATACTCAATGGCCATCCTCGATGCCGAGTGTAGGAACGTTATTAACGGCTCAAGAAGCTCCAGGTCCTTGCCCACGAGTAGTGGAGTAGTTAACGCAGCAATCACTGTGCCGTTGAACTTAAGGACCTTATTAACGAGACCTAGGGCCATCCTAGGTACTGTGAATGCGGCGTCAACATCGTCAATGAGGAGTATTTTCGCGCCTGGGTCGTTGCGGCAATTAACCAATTTTATTGACCTGAGGCCAAGTTCATTATATGCGTTTACATACGCCACGGGCAGTCCTAACCTCCTCAACCTATTCATTATTGCCAACAACGCCGTTGTCTTGCCACTACCTGACTCACCAACTATGACCAAGGCCCTCTCGTTACTCATGGCCCTATTCACGGCCCAATCAATCACCTTCCTAATTGATGTACCAACTAGTGAATTCTCATCAACCTTCCCGCAATTAATCACATAATCATGCATTAATCATCATAGTCCCCACGAAATAAAATTACCATATACTTACAATAATTGATAATGCCTAGGAAATACATGGGTAATATCGTTAAGCAAACGGGGAACTACACTTTTAAGAGCCATAGGGATTATATGCGTGTCGTTCATAGAGTATAAGGGGGTATTCTATAGATTACTACATCCAAGACCAACAATCCTATTAATTACGTTATGCCCTGGCAATAGGGTAAATGCAATGCCCGCTAGCTGGAATATGCCTATATCCGAGGAGCCGCCAACAATTGGCGTAGCCGTTTATAGGGAGACATTCACGTACCAATGCCTCAACCACCACCCAGAGGCCACGATAAACGTACCGAGCATAGAACATGTTGATTTAATATACCAGCTAGGCTCCGTATCAGGTAGGGACGTGGATAAAATAAGGGAGTTCGGGATTAAATTAGTACCGAGTGATGCCGTTAAGGTACCAACTTGGGGAGACGCCATTGCTGTTTATGAAGCCAGGATCATGAGTAAATTCGATGTAGGTGAGAGTACGTTATTCGTATTCGAGGTCCTCAAGGTTAAGGTGAAGCCTGGAGTGGCTGATGAGTGGAGCATAGACTTCGGCAAAACGAATATACCGCTCCATGGGGCTGGCAGGGTATTTCACAGGGTTGATCCGAGGAAGGTGTTCGCCAGGAAATCCTTTAAATAGGCAGTGCGTTGCGACGCCATTAATGGTCCTTAGGATAGCCGTCGTTGGATGTAGGGGATTTGGTAGGGCGCACTTGAATGCCCGCCCAAACTACGTAATAGGTATGGGCTAGAGCTCTACGTATTCAGTGAGACAGAGGAGTACGCCAGGGATTGCCGGAGGGAATATCAAGCCAATCTACTTCACAGGTATGGTGACATACTCAGGTCCAACGTGAATATTGCGGACCTAGTGGTTAGCCATGACGCCCACATGCCAATGAGCATAACCGCGCTTGAGGCTGGTAAGCACGTGATGCTTGAGAAACCCATGGCCAGAACCCTCGAGGAGATCATGGCCATAGTAAACATCGCTAAATCCAGCGGTAGGAGGTTCATTGCCGCCTGAAATCGCCGTACGTGATTTAAGGACTGTGTTAGATGTGTATAGGGGGCTGCGGTGAATTAAGCACGATTTAACTCAAATTCAGGAATGCGCTGACTCAAGAAAACCATCAACCACGTGTCTCCTGAGGACGTGCCCACACCTCATACCATGCTTCGTAATAGCCCTAGTCAATAAATCCCTAACCAACCCAACAATGCCCCGCCCATCATCGCCGATGTGCTGTAACGATTCAAGCGATTCAATAAGCATTGAAATGCCCTCGCACTCCCTCCTCTCGTAAGGCCTCTCCCTGACCAAGGCCCTGTACCTCTCCATGGCCTCCATACCTTCCTCACGCCTACCAATCCTCAGAGCCGCCACGGCAAGGCTATGCCAGGTATAGGCGTAATTTGGGTCCATCCAGGCCGACTCCCTAAACAACTCATAGGCCAATTCATATCGCCCAAGCTTAATGGCGCACCAACCAGCCCATAACAAATTCCTCGCATCGCCATGCCTTAAATGCAGCTCCAGCGCCCTCTCATAAGCTTTCAACGCCTCATCCCCATGACCAGTGGTTTCGAGGCATATGGCCAGCCCGTGCCAAGCCCCTGGACTCTCGGGACACCTCGATAGGTACTCCCTATAGAGCGTGAGCCCATATGAGTACTCCATCAAGCATATCGCCGCCTCGGCAGCCTTGTAAAGCGCGTCGCAGTACTCCGCACCCACGGTAGTGGGATGCGCATCCCATTTATAAGGGCTACCCAGGAATGAGCAGTCACCGCATCACCTTACCAACCTCGACGGCACGTAGGATCCCATCTGGGTAATTACCCGTAACATCATCAACACCAACATCCATCAGGTACCTAGCCTCATCCTCACTATTCACGGTCCACGAACCAACCCTAAGGCCGAGCCTATGCGCCATCTCAATACCTCTCTCATCAATTAGCTCATGAGACGCATGTAGCCATTGCGCATCTAACTTCTTGGCAATATCGATGAACCAAGCAATCCTACCAACANNTATCGATAGCCCTAACATTATTAAGGGCGTCAAAATCGAAGGAAATTACCTGAGCATCAACATTATAACTCTTAATCTCCGCTGGGGATAAGCCCTTAACAACGTTGCCCTATCAATCATAAAGTCGTGAATAACTACGACCTCTCCATCCTTAGTCATGCGAACACNNAGGCTCAACACCATCAACGCCCACGTCAATAGCCACCCTGAAGTAGCGTGGTGCATTCTCGGGAGCGTAGCCCATGGCGCCCTATGCCCAAAGACCAGGGCCATATCACCCAGCGCTTGTGGTCTAGTAAAGAGGTGTTTCTCAACAATGGTTAGTCGGCCATGGCATGCGAGGTGGTGGGTTATCCCAAAACCGGTACTGCTTATTAATAATGAGCAGCGGCGCTGGGTCGTGGAGATAGGCCACTTCACGTGG
>DAXY01000114.1:11283-11442 GCA_002506645.1 Vulcanisaeta distributa
AATTTCATTGAGGACTTAATGGGCGTTTACGGCGTTGATAGGAGGAATTTGGCAATTACCCATGGTGCGCAGGAAGGTAACTTCGCCGCTTTAGCCGCATTGAGGGAGTTGGGGCTAATTGAGAGAGTGATTACTGTAGTACCTGAGTATGAGCCAATA
>DAXY01000002.1:0-5341 GCA_002506645.1 Vulcanisaeta distributa
AAAGACAATGTTTTCCTCAGCGTGCCAGACTTCATAAGCAACTTCTACCCAACGCCCCTTGTAAGGCTTGATCGATTTGGTGATGTTTGGGCAAAGCTTGAGTTCTTCAACCCAGTCAGTAGGAGTATTAAGGATAGGACTGTTCAATTCCTACTCCATAGGCACTTGAGTAATGGCTTGGGTGGGCGGAGCGTGTATGAGGCTTCGTCTGGCAATGTTGCCATTGCCCTGGCCGCCCTGGCCAATATCTACGGCTTTAGGTATAGGGCGTACGTCACCAAGCACCTGCCCAGGTCCGCCGAGGTCCTCCTGAGGGTACTTGGTGCGGAGGTTGTTAGGGTGGATAGGGATGTGATTGATGAGGAGTTTTGGCGTTGGGTCAGTAGGGAGGCTGAGGGGGACGGCGCAATTAACCTAAATCAATTCGAGAACATTGATAATCCCTGGGGGCACTACCACGTAACTGGTGAGGAGATTGTTAGGCAGTTCAGGAGCATTGGTAAGGCGCCTAGGGTGTTGATTGCAGGTGTGGGCACTGGCGGCCACATAGTGGGTATTGGTAGGAGACTTAGGGATGAGTTTGGTGATGTATATATTGTTGGTGTTGAGCCAGCCCAGGGGAGTGGGATTCCTGGGATTAAGAGGCTTGAGGCGGGTACTAGGTGGGTTCGTGAGGTCGTCAATGAGGTGGTTGATGTAACCCTTGAGGACGCGGTTAATGGGGTTATTGCCGTGGCCAGGTCCACAGGCCTGTTGATTGGCTTAAGTAGTGGTGCTGTCTTTCAAGCCTTTCTCAGGGTTAGGGAGAGGCTTGGTAACACGGTGTACCTGCTAATATTTCCTGACGACATCTTTAAGTACCTCGATGTCGTTAGTCATTTCGTGGATTCTGCGTAGGTTCAGTGAAAGTTTCAGCATACTCTTTAAATAAGAACCTGGTAGGACTTTTTAACCTGTACACGTATACGTGATATGATGACTGGCAGGTACAAGGTCTTCATAAACAGGAAAATGGGGAGGGTCCTAGTCAGTGGTAGGTCTGAGGATTTAGCCCTAATTGGGGAGGGTTGGAGAGTGATCTATGAGGATGATGATTGGGTGAGTGCCTTTAACTACGCTAGGGACTACGCGGATAGGCATGACTACGTGCTTGAGTGGTACCTCGAGGAGGAGAGGGAGGTTTTGAGGGATGTCTTGGTTAATTAAACCCTCACCTAACGCGTTCCCTATCAACCTTCCTAATAACGTCAATAATTATATCCACGGCCTTCTCGGCGAGTTCCATGGGTATGTTCAGGGGCGGCGCAATCCTTATCGTGGACTTACCAGCGCCGATCACAGCGACACCCCTCCTGAACGACTCATAGAGTACCTGCTCAAGCTCCTTGGTGGCGTACTCCTTGGTCTTCCTGTCCTTAACGAGCTCAACGCCAATCATTAGGCCAAGCCCCCTAACGTCACCAATCAACTCCACGTGGTCCATCTCCTCCGTGAACCTCTTCTTAATGTAATCACCAACCCTCTGGGCATTGATGAGTAGGTCCTCATCATTTATTATGTTGATGACCTCAATACCGGCCGCCAGGGCCACTGGGTTACCACCGAATGTGTTTGCGTGGGACCCCTTCGGTAGGTCCATCACGTCTGCCCTACCCACAATAGCGCCCAGCGGCAACCCCGCGGCTATTGCCTTGGCCATGGTAACCACGTCCGGCTCAACGCCCCAGTGCTCGATGGCGAACCACCTACCCGTCCTACCAAAGCCCGCCTGCACCTCATCATCAATAAGCAGTATGCCGTACTTATCGGCAATCTTCCTAAGGCCTGGGAAGAAGTTCCGAGGCGGCACTACGTAGCCGCCCTCCCCCTGTACTGGTTCGAAGAATATTGCCGAAACCTCGCTTGGGTCAACCAACCTGCCGAATACCCACTCCTCCAGGTAGCCGAGGACCGCGTCGCCGCACTCCTCCTCGGTTAGGTCCTTACCGAATGGGCACCTGTATGGGTATGGGTACGGCACATGCACCACGTTGGGCAGCATTGGGTTAAAACCGAACCTCTGTATGGGCTTGCTGGCGGTTAACGACATTGAGCCGTAGGTCCTACCGTGGAAGGCGCCTAGGAAGGCGATTATGTATGGTCTCTGGTTCCTGAAGTGGCCGCGGGCTATCTTCATGGCGCCCTCTATGGATTCCGTGCCCGAGTTCGTGTAGAATACGCGCTTGTCACGGCTTATCGGCACGATATCCCTAAGCATTGAGGCATGCTTAACAATTAACTCATAATAGAAGTCGGTCATGCTATAGTGCGTGAATAACTCGGCCTGCCGCTTAATGGCCTCCACAACCCGTGGATGGCTATGGCCAACATTCATGACAGCAATACCGGCGTTGAAGTCAATGTATAGGTTTCCATCGACATCCTCAATGACGGGCCCATAACCCCGCCGAATAACCAGTGGGTACCACCGGCCGAAGGACTGCATTATCAGTGATTCGTCCATCTTTAGCACTTCCTGCGCCTTCGGGCCTGGCGGTTCAACAACTATTTTAGGAACATTACCCGGGTCTATTGGCCAGTACCACTTGGGCGGCATCGCCTTTACAGGGATTTACCCAGTTAATAAATTCTTCTCTATAGCCCTTCATGATAAATAGTTAAATACATAAGTTATATTTAATAATGACAAGGCTTATTTAGCCATTAATAACTTAAGGCCGGCCACTGTGGGCGTGACTATTGCCCTCCCATCACTTAGGTACCTAATTTTAACTAGGTTCATGTTTGATAACTTGATCAACTCCCTAATAACGTCATTCCTAGCCGCCGCGGTGGATTGCACTATCATGTCTATTAACGAAGCCATTGTCGTGAAGCCAAGCTCATTAACGGTCCTTAGGATTTCCAAATCGACATCGTTCAGAGACTCCCTACTAAGGGCGAAATTATCACCCACAATACCCAGCCCAAGCCTACTCATTAATACGTCAGATCCCGAGCCATTACTCACCCTAATTAATTTACCAAAGGTTTCCTGCGGAATGAAGGTTGATGATATGAATAATTCATCAAACACGCCCACATCACGCGGCATGCGGTTTGTGAGGACGTAGACGTTGCCAAGCCCCCTCACCTCCTGTAGTAGGTCCTTAACCTCATCCACCATGTCCGTTGCGAGTATTGCGGAGCCCCTGACACCGCTTGCTGATTGGTGGGCCAGTATGACCGTGGTTACCAGGGACTTTATCGGCTCGATCAATGGGACCCTCACGCAACCCTTACCGATTGGTCTCCATATGTTGAGCATGCTCATTAATTTAATGAAGTAATAGAGCCTCGATGCGTTGTAGTCCATGTATGTCTCCATCATGTAATTCACGGCCTCAGAAAGTCTTGATGAATTAATTAGGGAGTCGAGTAGGAGCCTCAGATCGTCATCCCTCAGCTCGAGTATTCTACCCCACGTGAGTGCGATCCTAGTTATTACTCCAGGGCTTAGCTCCACGTCTATACCAACCTCGCTAGAGTTGCTTGGGCATACAATGGATATTAACCAATCCCCATTAGGCAGTACGTTATGGATTAGGTAATCAAGACCGAGGGACCCATGAACCAGTATCAGCATCTACTCATTAACGTGTATTGCGTAGAAAAGATTTATGATTAAAATAACGTGGAGACGGTGTGAGGAATTTTTAAATTTAATAATAGCCACGTGGGGTGGGCGTTGATGGTGAGGAGCGTAAGGGTGATGGCTGTATTGGCCTCATTATTGGCGCTGTTGAGCAGCTTCACGTATAACATCGCCATAACCAGGAAAATACCCATGGCAGGCCTAGGCCTGCTATCGCTCCTAAACGCCGCGGTTGGTTTCTCGGTATTACCAACGGCCCTACTGAGCTTCGCCTACCCAAGGCTTACGGCGAGGGATAATGGGCTAAACGTGGCGGCGGCCATCGGCGTATCATCAATATTCTACCTAATAACACTAGCCCTAACCATGGCCTACCTGGCGAGTGTTTGGGCCAGGATGGGGCCCTACGCAGTCCTCGTCCTAGTCATAGCCCTCCTCTCCGAGGTCACTTCGTACATGCAGTCAATAACGAATTCAATACTCATGGTTAAGGATAGGGGTAGGTTCGTGGTTTCATCAATTATTCAGTCGATCACGAAGTTCCTGGCAATACCCATTATAATGCTCCTCGGTTGGACTGTGGAGGCCGTGCTATGGTCATCATTCTTCATAGTATTCATACCGACACTCTACGCCCTCATCTACTCGCTGAGGTATAACGTACGCATTCACGACGTGAGGAGGTACCTTAGGGAAGTCCTTAGCGCCTCCTGGGTTCCGCTGATGGGTTATGCAATCAATTCCTTCAGGTCCCTCGATGCCGTATTCATAGGCATCCTGGGCTATGCCCAACTAGGCCTTTGGTACATAGTCTTCATACTGAGTAAGCCCTTTGGCTATGGCGGCACCCTCATTAATGTGACCTACGGCGAACTGCTTGAACGCGGTAGGGCCAGTGCGGTATATAAGGACTTATTAATACTGCTCCTAATAACGACTTACGTAGCCCTCGCACTATCGATATTCCCAGGCGTCTACATAAACCTGGTGAGGCCGAGCCTTAGGGATGAGGTTAACCTTCTGATACTGCCCATAATACTCCTCGCGTTGAACGGCGTCTTGGGCAATGTCAATCAATTCATTAGCAATGTCATGCAGGGTATTGACAAGAGGGATATTGAGGGTAATCGCGAGATAAGGCCCGGGATATACCTAGGGAGCTTGGTACTACATACCCACCTGGCCGAGTTAGTGTTTACGGCGGTTTACCTATTAACCATGGTACCACTAATCCTAATGTTCAAGCGCCTGGGCTTTACGTACTATGCCGTGGCCGGCGCATTACTTGCGTCATTACTAGCCAACATATCCGCACTGGGCTTCAGATTCGCTAGGCTTGGTGGACTTAGGGGCGTGCTTAATGGCAAGGCTCTACTACTTGATTACGCCCTACCATCCGCACTATCAATAATGGCCCTGGCACTGATTGCCCGCATTATCAAGTTCGCGCTATACCCAAGCATAATCACCTCACTGGCCCAGGTAATCACCGTATCATTGATAGCCCTAGCCACCTACTTCGGAATTACAATGGCGGTGTCGAGGAATGTGAGGAATTTAACAGTGATTTTAATAAGGAGGGTGCTAAGTACCATAGTTACTTCTCAACCCTAAGGGACTGGGGCGTCCACCTCCAGGAGAGGGCTGCGTAAATGACGTAGAGCAGTAGCGCGTTGAAGAACGCAAACACAACAAGGCTTCCATAGA
>DAXY01000002.1:5370-5921 GCA_002506645.1 Vulcanisaeta distributa
CGTGGAAACCTTAAGCGTGTTAGCCACATTCAAAGTGAACTGCAGTCCATAGGCCTTAACCAGGGCAGGCACGGCGGATAGAGGCGGTACAATGGCATAGGGTAGGTGGGCAAGCCCATTCATTACCTCGGCACTGACCATGAGCAGGAGCACGAGGACCAGCTTAAGGGCGGAGATGGGCCTATTAATGAACTTGAAGGACAGGGCTATCAATATGAGCAGTATTACGCCTATGGCTATGTCCATGTAGAAAACGCCGGTCAATATCATCGTCGGTTCATAGACCGGGTATAGGCTTGAGGGTAGGTACGCAGGTGGTTTACCGAATATTGACCAGGCAACGGTTGGTGAGTATAGGTAGACCTCGTACAGGTATAGGGCCGCGAATATCGCATAGAGCACGCCAAATATCAGGCTCACCCAATTACTAACCCTATACCCAACTAGCCTATACTCACTCTTATCAACGGCATACCTCCAGCCAAATATCGAGTTTATGAGGATTCCGGTCATGGCGATTGCGCCAAAGAGTGTCGCGAGGAATAGCGGTG
>DAXY01000060.1:0-1060 GCA_002506645.1 Vulcanisaeta distributa
TACCTGAGTATGAGCCAATAAGGGTATTACCGAAGTTCCTTCATTTAAAGCAAACGGAGTTGAGTATTAATGAATCACTGACTGAATTATTTAACCACATTGAGGGAGGCTCAGTGCTCTTCTTCTCGAATCCAAACAACCCCCTAGGCATGTTCCTAAATAAGAAGTTACTTTGGGAGTTAAGTGATGTGCTGAGGAGGAGAAATGCCTATGCCGTAGTTGATTCAATATTTCTGGAGTTTATTGAGAATGATCTTAGGGACTTGCCCATGGAGAATATGATCTTCACCTTCAGCACATCAAAGTTCTACACAATGAATGAGATTAAGGTTGGTTGGGTGGTAGGTGATGATAAGGTGATAAAGGAGATTAATGGAATAATTGACCTAGTAAGCCCNNCTTGTTATTGACCTAAGTCTAAGATACGTATCAATACTTCTACGAAATAGAAATTGGGTTAGGGAGAGGAACCTAGGCATAATAATACCAAACGTAGATATTATGAGGAGGATAATTAATGAAGTTGGCGATTACGTTAGTATAAATTACGTGGAGTACATGCCCATATTCTACATTAGGGCTAAATGCCGAGGAATTACAGGAAGCGCACTCGCAAATAAATTATTAAGTAGGGATGTTTTCACCGTACCTGGGCAGTACTTCGGCAGGGATGACGGTATTAGAGTTGGTTTAGGGTCCATTAAGGAGGACGACTTTGAGGAGGCCATGAAGATAATAACGAGCGTAATTAATGAAGAGTGCCAAGATTGATAGAAATGTACCAGGCCCCACGCCCGACAGATGCCAATTCACAGGCCCGCGCTTCCGCGGGTTCATTGGCGCGGAAAATCAAATATGAACTAATAACTTTAGCAAATAAGTCGTACCCATGAATTCGTATAAATCAATAAACACCGATAAATATTTAAATTAGTACATGGCAAAGTAGGTATTATGAACCTAAGAACAATGTTAATACTAGTGACTGTGCTATTCTCAATTATAGCCATAATCATCACTCATCAATTATATACCCCAAATACTCGCAACAACTCCCCAC
>DAXY01000060.1:1124-16387 GCA_002506645.1 Vulcanisaeta distributa
ATCATGATCGAGAAGGAGGCGATGGCCAGGAATAGGCATGTAATTAGGCTGTGCAATAGTTAATTTTTAATTTTGGTGGGTGTTAAGACCAAATCTCTGAAAAGAAATGCTAAAGAGAATCCTGAAGATCATGAAGAAATAACGAATAGGAATGACGCAAACCCTGGTGCGGGGGGTGGGATTTGAACCCACGCAGGCCTTCGCCAACGGGACCTCAACCCGTCCCCTTTGACCTGGCTCGGGCACCCCCGCTGGTCATTACTTTCTCATGAGTTTATTAATTTTTTGTACGTGTGCCTCACCGATATCTATTCGATAACTGAGAATGGTTTTTAAAGGGGTCGTTTGCCTTGTGTATTTCGATGGATCCGATATCACTATCTATAATAGTACTGGCCCACTGGCTACTTAATCAACCCGTGGCACCTGGTGAGGACTCATACCTAGTGTTCACCGTGTTTAATCCAACACAGGCCTACCTATTCAACATGACCATAACCATAAACTCATCACTAGTAAAGCCGATTTACTACGTTAACTCATCATCCAATTACTGCCAAATACCCGTTGTTCCACCTGAGGGTAATAGTTCATGTATTGTTTATGTTCAGGTTAACCCGGATACGCCGATGGGTATTTATCAGGTACCTATCACCGTTAATTACACTGAGGTTAACATAACAACAAGCGTCAAGCCACTAATTACCTACCAAACAATCTCAATACCCGTAACCACCCTAGTGACTACCATGCTCTATAATAATATGCCGGTTATCACGGGTGTTAAGACGGTCCCCGTATCTATACAAATACCAACTGTTATGGGTTCAATACCCTCAGTATCAACTTCCCAATCCTCGGAGAGCGTCAGCACTAATGTTTCAGTACCCATACTTGGTTATATTGGTTTTGAGGCAACGGCTATAATAGGCACCCCGGACAATGTTATTCAAGCGCTACCTAATTCATACGTGCCCCTAACCATATACCTAACCAATTATGGGAATACCCCTGTCTATAATGTCACGGTGACCCTACTATCCATGCCACTGCAGCTCAGGCTGGTCAATACGACGCAGCACCTACCCGCCCTGCCACCAGGTCAGCCGGTTCCACTGACCTTCTACGCCTACGTGCCCGACTACTTACTCCAGGGAAACTACACACTGGAGCTGAGGGTTGATTATTTCACGGGTGATGATGATGTGGTTAACGCAACCCTAATAGTTCCCCAGGAACCCATTGTATACATTCAATCAGTGGCCACTAACCCACCCGAGGTTTTCCAGAGCTACCCAATGGCCCAGTTAATACTTAGTATCGTGAATATTGGATCTGGTATTGCATATGATGCAATGCTTTACATAAATAGTACGGGTGTTTCACCCTTAATCAGCATGCCATTAATATTGGGTGCCATACCGCCTGGCCAACCAATTCAACTAACAATCCCCATTAGCCTACCGAGCGATCCAGGTAATTATACGGTGAACGTGACTGTGACTTACGACGGTGGATCAACAATGAGATACTACCAGCTTAACGTAAGGCCCAGGGCCAACCTAGCCGTGGTTAGCGTCAGTTATCCGCAACCACCAAACCCAAGCCTGTCAAACCTGGGCGCGTTGTTGAGCACCATATCATCATCAGCCCTATCACCTGGTGCGTCCAAGGTACCGATAACAATAACGATCATGAATGACGGCCCTGTTGAGGCTAAGAATGTGATGGTTACTATATCCACAGGCCAGGTAATACAACCACACGTATCATCAAGTAACCCACTATCGGCATTAACTGCTTCCCAGGCATTTATTGGCGATTTAAGGCCTGGTCAGGAAATAAATATTACGTTCCTTGTTGATGTGGACTCAAATGCACGTCCAGGTAATTACCCAGTAGTCCTAACCTTTGTGTGGAATCAAACTGGTTCCCTATACCCATTGACTGAGTCTGTGACTACCTACGTAACTGTTAAGCCTGCGCCAAACGTACTTCTATGGATTGTGCTTATACTAATAGTGGTTGTTCTTGTAATAGGCGTTATTGCGGCTATTAGGAGACGTAGGATGGGTGGTAATAATAATGGTAATCGCGGATCTCCAACAAACTCTGGTGGTGTAGGACAAACGAATTACCAAGGTCGCTTTGTTAACTATGAGGTGATGTGCGGCGGTGATGATAAATGTATAGAGGTGGAACTAGTTTAGGTGGGGGGTATGATGTTGCCTATGCATGGCGAGTAACGACGATACTGGTAACGCTAACCCTCGTCGTTATGTATACCGAGGGAATGCTCGTACCATCACTACCAACAATACAGAAGGACCTGAATATATCCACAGCTGATGCCTCCTGGATATTATCAATCTACATACTCATGGGTACATTATCCTCCGCAATAATGGGTAAGCTGGGCGACATGTATGGTAAGAAGAGGATGCTCATGATAACGATGGTGACATACACAATTGGCGCCCTCATCACAGGCTTCTCAACAAGTTACGGAATGCTCCTAGTGGGTAGGGCATTGCAGGGCGTCGGTATGGCAATGATGCCCCTAGCCTTCGCCCTAGTCAGGGAGGAATTCCCACCACGCATGATACCCCAGGTCCAGGGATTAATAAGCGCCATGTTCGGTGTCGGTATGGCAGTGTCACTACCGCTTGGCGCCTACATATCCCAAACCCTCGGTTGGCAAGCAACCTACCACACGGTTTACCCATTCATAATACTGGAGGACTTAGTGACCTACCTATATATAAGGGAGAGCAGGATTAGGAATCCTCAACCAATTGATTGGATTGGACTATTCCTCCTCTCAACATCCCTAGCCGGTGGGCTAATAGCCGTCACTGATGCGCCGACTTACGGCTGGACAGACCCCACTATCGTGTTGCTCCTAGTGCTTTTCGTGCTTGGCTTCGGCGTCTTCACCCTATATGAAACAACAATCAGCAATCCAATAGTTCCAGTAAGCCTATTGAGCAATAGAAATGTGCTGGCTGCAAATGTTGGAGTTGCCCTGGCTGGATTCGCCCTATTCCTAATGGCTCAAGCCCTAACCTACCTACTTGAATCACCACAACCACTTGGTTATGACTTGTCAATACTGGATGCAGGTATCATGATGATCCCAATGGCCGTGGTCCAAATGATAATAGCGCCAATAGCAGGTAGGGTAATCACGGGCATCGGCGCTAAGAAACTGGCTGTTATTGGATCCGCAATAGCAATAGTGGGTCTGTTGATGCTGACGTATACGTCGTTCTACGGCTTATCATATGTGATAGGGTCGATGTCCGTATTGTCTGCCGGTATTAGTATGGTGAATGTAGCTGTAATAAACATACTAGTGTTCTCAGTGGGTAGGAGGAACATGGGCCTAGCCACTGGCTTGAACTCGGTATTTAGGAACATAGGTGGTGCCTGGGGCCCTGCCGTTGCTGGTTCAATAATGAGTATGTACCAAGCATCAGTAATTGTTTCACTTAAGCCATTACTATGGATAACATTGCCGGCTAAATCCTCGTATCAATTAATGTTCATGATAACCTCGGCACTTTACGTATTAGCTATAATAGTCATAGTAGCCCTGACGCAGGAAATATTCGTTAAAGGTGAGATAAGGGCCATTGAGGTTTAATTCACCGTCCAACCGGCGAAGTAGTCCCAGCCTCTAAACTTAAGTAATGAGCCATTAAAATAAACACCATCACCATCCTCAACCCTTGCAAAATCCACAAAACCGAGATCCCTAAATTTAGCCACGCAATCCTCCCTTACGGAAAATACTGGTAGGAATTCCTCACCGCCATTAAACACTATCTCCTCGAGTTTCACACCCGGTATCTCAGCCAGGGAGTTCAACAGGTCATTATTAATGGGTAACCCGTAAACACGTATCCTCACTTTACCATTAGTAGCCATTGTCCATAGAACCTTCCCAAGCCCATCACTTGAATCCATACTAGCCGATATGCAGTCTGCATGTTTCAAAAGATCATTGAGTATACTCACCTCTGGTTCCGGTCTTTTCAGTATCTCAATGCCCCTCATAACGGCCTCCACGTCTTTCCACCTACCCAATTCATTACTATAGTAAAGTTTGAAAACCAACCCGGTATAACCAAATAGAGGTTTTGTGACTAGTACATCACCAATCCTCGGCTTTCTACCTATGGGTCTAGTCATTGGTCTGCCAATAGCCGCAACATCAATTATGTCATCCGTGCCCTCGTTTAAATCACCGCCCAGATACCTCATGCCAAAGTAATCAGCACTACTGCCTAGGCCTCTTATTAATTCCCTAAAGTCACCAATGGCATCATCACCCCTCATGGTTATGGAAACAACTGCATAGAGGGGTTTGGTGAGTTTGACAAGAAAGTCACTGGTTACTGAAGCAATCACCTTCCAACCCATGTCGAAGTATGTCATAAACGGCATTTTAGACGTTGTCAGGGATAAACCATCAATCTTCATTGCCAGCGTGATCCCGTCAACATGCATGTACTCCACGTCGTTATCCTCAGTAGAACCAATGATGCTCCTGATGATGTCGATTAAATTTGTTTCGCCGAATTCCCTCATTCTGTTTTTTGTCTCAGTACTCCCCATACCTAATAGACCATGTGTATATCACTACTATTTAACGCAATTGGTAGATATTGGGTTTTACTGGGTGACTTCCTCAAGGAACTTTAGGACGTCCTCTGGACCACTACTTTGCTTTATTAATTCCCAGAGCTTTGACTTGTTGCATAGTTGGTACCTGACAATACTCCTGCTATTATCAACCTGGAGGTAGTCTCCGTCACTTAATTGCTTAAGTACGTGCTTAACCAGGGTTAGTACAACGGGTATTGCTTCATTAAACTCAGCGTACTCCAGGATCTTCTTCGGCGTAAAGCTCACACAGGAACCCCTGGCATACTTAACAGCCACCCACAGGCCCCTCGCCACTAGTTCCTCAATCTTCTTAAAGTCCGCATAAATATTTGTTATCTGTGTCATTAAATGGACGTAGACAGCGGGATTTAAAGGATTCATGGTTAATTACGTATACGTAATAGCCCTGTATATCCAGGCGTAAATATGTAATAAATATGCCTGTACTTACGGTCTCACATTAATGCCCCAATCCCTTGATTAACTTATAAACCCGGTAGCAACAGTGAGGAGCTGAATATCAGCAGTAGTGCTGCGAGGGATACAGCAGCCATTATCGCGGACACGAGTAGATTAACATCCTCATTCTCAAGATCATAACTACCCATAACCCTCACAGTTCTCTCACCGCATACGTGCACATCCCTATCGGTCATAATTCCACACCTAGGGCACCTGTACTTGGGTTGAAATAATGCACCGAAGACACTGTCAAGCATCTCCCCAAGATAACCAAGGATCAATACTATGACGACTAACCAGGGATTCACAGTATTGATGTAACCAAGGAACTTAAGTAGGTATTGAACACCTAGGTATGTTAATGCTATGGTTGACGACCCCAAAAACGAGCTTAACTCACCAAGTAGTGTTATGCCGCCTGAAACACCGGGATCAACCGTAACCCAAGGCCTCACTATTAATCTTGGTTTTGATCTACTGAGGACACCGAGTTCGGAAGCCCATGTATCGGCATTTGAGTAGGCTATGCCTGTTACGGATGCCGTAATGAGCACTTGGTAGATCAACATATCGCGACTAAAGTAAGCCGCTCCAGCCAATAGCGCCAGGGTACTTGGTACCAAGCCGACGGCCAATACCTGCTTCCAATTCCTTCCTTTAACATCTTCCGCAGTTCCAAGTTCCTCCTTCTTCTCAACACCAATCTTGGTAAGGGTACTCGAACTACCCAGAAAGACTATGAATGGTATTACTGAGGAGGGACCGCCGAGTAGTATCATGAAGCCCACAAGTGTTGATGGTATGACAGCATCCCTCGTTATTACCCTAATCCTTAAAGCACCATAGGCTAATGCTAATGATATAATTAATGCAATAATTATAATTAGGGGATAAATTATTAATGGATCGTTAATGCTTATGGTAAGTCCATGCATCAATTAACTACTCGATAAGGTTTTTTAAGTATTATTCCGAGATCTACAGGGTTAATGGGGATTCCTGGGTTTCGGATATGATGATACAGAGTTACGCGGATAAAGTGACGAGAACTTACCCGGCTGATTATTAATTACTTGGGAAATTCATTAGTATTAAGAAAAAGGTATTTATATTAAGACTTAGTTGTGGCTTCGATGGGTCGTAGAAGGAAAAGTCGTAAAAAGGCATTACTTAGACCCAAGAAAACCCTGCCTAAGATATTCACGTGCCCACACTGCGGTGCCCCACTGGTTAACGTGAAACTTGACAAGAAGGAAGGGAAGGTATTGGTCAACTGTGGTAATTGCGGACTTGAGGCTGAGTTCAACTACATACCTGGTCTACTCCCTGTAGATTACTTCAATAAGTTCGTGGATCTCTATTACCAGGGGCAAATAAAGCCTAAGAAGGAGGTTACGGTGTCTTTGACTCAATTAGCGCCGAAAAATAACCCGTTACTTGACGAGGAACAGCAAGGCACAACCGAGTCATTAGGTGAGGGTAATGAGGAGCTTAGCGAGGGCATTGGTACTGAGGAAACTTATAATGAGGAAAGTGAGTTCTCAGAGGGGCTTGATTATACTGAGGAGTGATATTTAAAATTCGTTAAAATCAATCCTATTCAATGGGAATTAAGAATTACCTAGTAAACCGTATTGCCGAGCTTGGTTCCATACACATGACACTGCTTGACCCAGATAAGGTAAGTGCCAATGAGTTCAGGGAACTCGCACTGATGGTTCAGGAGTATGGCAGCGATGCACTAATGGTTGGAGGTTCCCTAGGTATATCAGAGGGACAGCTGGATGAGTACCTTGGTGCAGTTAAGGGTTCGCTAAAGATACCCGTAATACTATTCCCAGGAAGTGTCGCGAATTTAAGTAAGTATGCCGACGCTGTGTTCTTCCTAAGTGTGTTAAACAGTGCCGATCCTTACTTCATAGTGGGTGCCCAGATACAGGCCTCGGTGCTCCTGGTGAAGAAGTTCAGGAACCTTGAACCAATATCACTGGCGTACATAATAGTTGGTGATGGTGGCGCCGTAGGTTACGTAAGCCACGCGAGGCCAATACCCTATGATAGGGATGACATTGCACTGGCCTACGCATACGCAGCCCAACTAATGGGGTTTGACATGATATACCTTGAGGCAGGTAGTGGGGCGCGTGAGCCTGTGAGGCCCCGGATGGTTTCAAGGATTAAACAACTCGTTAGCAAACCATTAATTGTTGGCGGCGGTATTAAGGACCCTGAAAGGGCTGCTGAGTTGGCGTTGGCTGGCGCCGATGCCGTGGTCACAGGGACAATAATCGAGGAGAAGCCCGAGTTAATTAAGGACATAATAAGGGCCGTGCACGAAGGAGGCTCTTCAAGGAGGAATTTAAAAAGGAACCAGGAACCTTAGTACCATTACCAATATTGAAATTGCTATTCCAAGGAATATTACGGCCTGAGGACTTATCTTTATCTTCTCAATTTCCTTAGCCTCATTAAACTTAACCAACCCAGCGGCTATGAATGGTGACATCCCCGATGTACGTCTACGCCTAGGCATCAGTTATTGAGCATTAACCAGAATTAAAAACTTTGCCTTAATGACCCCCTAGTAAGCAATGTGAACTACTCCACTGGGTTTAAGGGCTCTATATGGACTTCGGAGTCCCTGCCCTCCGGCGGTTTAATTATTGAGTTACCACTGGGATCCTCAATAATTATACTAAACCTAAACATGCCGTGAAGAGCGCTCTGGACCTTAGCTTTAAACTCCTTCAATTTACGTATACTCTCATCATTATCCTCATTCAGGGCCTCCATCCTATCTGCAACATCAAGCATGCGCATTAATAATCCCTCCACTGTGGTTATCATGGCCTCAGCATCAGGTCCTGGGTCAATATCAAAACCAAGTTCCGGGCTGCTGATCCTCGCTGTCCTAGACCTAAATATGTAGGTTCTATAGACATCAGTGTCATCCTTAATTTCATAGGTGATCCTTGAGGGGCCTCTTGAATCAAGATACTGAATATCAACCCTCCTATAACCACAATAATCGCATTGATTATTATACAGTATCAAACCACCGAAGGCCGGGTCATTATATAGGACCTCTACAACGTGAAGTGATTCTCTACCGCACACCGGGCATTTCTCAATCCCCGTATAAAGCACCCTACCATGAATACTCAAGTCACTGCCGCTCATTAAATATCATTGGACTTCCTGGTATTTATTACTTATTTGCCATCTTTCACTTTAACTTGACTTGATCGCATACATGGGCCTAAACCTCGAAAAACCTAGACTCGCGGTGAAGAGCTCCTTGTCCCGTCCCTGGTCGATAAAAGGTAATCAAGTCTTCGCCCTTCAGGGTGAGGAGAGGCCGGAGGAATTTACACGTTTAATAGCTTTCATCACTTAGGTAGAGACGAGTGGTACTAATTATTAAAGTAAGTCATCTTTAAAAGGGGTTGCGCCAGGTACGTATTTTAATGAGTTCAGCAACACCAAGTAGGTGGCTTGCGGTACTTGGGATAATAGCTGCATTAATATTGGTGTTGTTCATAATGGGTTTTTGGTATGCCGTATACACGCCCGGTGCCCTTACAATGTGTTTAGCGCCATTCATACTAATGGGAATACTAACCCTAATACTGGCCATTACCGGGGTATTCCTACTGACGAACTACCTAAGTAGGGGTAGTATTAATGACTTAGTGCTTATTATTTTCGTGGCAGTCCTCGTAATATTCACAGTCAGTGCTTACCTATTGTCAATCTCTACGTATGCACAGATATGTTGAAGCTTTAAAACAATAATTACCTACGCAACACTGCAATGAATTGCGTGTTTTGCAAAATAATTAGGGGTGAGGAACCGGCCTATGTGGTTTATGAGGACAATGATGTAATAGCCATATTGGATAAATACCCAATAAACAGAGGTCACACGCTAGTAATGCCAAAGAGGCACTATAGGGATATAACTGAAGTACCAAGTGATGAGTTATGTCGGGTTATTAACGTGACTAAGCTGGTCACTATGGCAGTAATTAAAGCCCTTGGCGTATCCGGCGTTAGGATTATTCAGAATAATGGAGAAGATGCTGGACAGGTAATATTCCACATACATTTCCACGTAATTCCAATGACTGGTCACATGGCTGGTAGGCATTACCTAACGGAGGAGGAAGGCCGTGAGGTGTCCATGGCCTTATCCAGAGCCATTAAGGAACTCCTTAATGGCAGGGATTAATCTTTTTATATCTGCTAATTAGACTTATTTTGGTATGGAGGTGCTTGGATTAACATTAACGCAGATTATCAGTATAATAGGGCTCTTTGTACTTGGTTTACTGGTGGGCATACTAGTGAGGAGGTTAATAGGCGTTGCATTGATTCTGCTTGCCATAGTGATCCTAGCCATGGCCCTTGGTTACCTAAGCCCATCAACCATAGCAACCATCCTACACTACTCCGGCTATGCAATGGCGACCGCGTACTCAAAGGCGCAGCAATTCATGGGTGCAATACCATACTCATCGCTGGCATTCATAATAGGGCTCGTTATAGGGCTCATAAAGGGCTAGCTCAATTTAAGTATGTGACCTTTAGGTTGGACCTATAGAGGAAGTCGAGGAATAGGTCGAAGGCCTTATCCAGTGTATGGGGCCTATAGATAAAGGTCTCATTGTCATTAATGAATATGAAACCAGTGCGTGGAGGTAATTCATCGGCATGCCTGTTCATTATTTCCGTGAATTCATCACTAGGTTCATGCATGATCACTATAACCCTATTCTCACGTGAGTGGTAATCCAGGATCCTCCTACTGGGTACAATCCAGGGGCAAAGCATTATTAATTCCCTACCGCCTTCGCCGAATACTGTGTAAACAACACCGCACCTGGCAACCCTACTATACATGTACTGGCCGTGAGGGCTTATGGTCCTTCTCATGGTCCTTGCATTGTAATCCTTCATTTCATGAAGTGCAGTCCTAAGTTCCCGAATGTCAATGACAGGATTAATAATAAGCTCGCCAGTACTTCCATCTAATATATTATCAATTCTAATGCTGGGCAGGAATTCCTGGAAGTTAGTACCATAGATGGCCCTAAACAACCAACTAATGGGTTTGGAACCGAAGGCCGCGGACTCAACGATCGCCAATTCAACACTGCCTAAGCCACTTAATGCGTCCTTCACGTTGGGAGTGACAACGTCGCCCGACATCTCAAGGAGCCTCGGTATTAAGTACTCTGGGACGAATAGAACATCCCTACGCCTATGCATGAGTATGCCCGCCCTTATTAACTCAGTAATTACGTGATCCCCGAATCCCATAAGCCTAAATTGAACACTAAGCGCCTCTTCATTACCGCCAAGCCCAAGGTACTTAGCCAAGGCATAGGCAGCATTACCAAAACCCCTGACTTTACTCATAGCGTGATCAGCCAACAACTCGTAAAACCTCCTAATCCTGACGTCTGCGTCCTCACCTAACGAGTTAATGAACCCCCGGGCACCATTATAAACCTCCACATACCCATCACCATACCTCAAACTAAAATCCCGCATCAACGCCTCCTCATCCTCATCATCATAATTAAGCAGTTGATACGCGCCCTCCAACACATCAGTATTTAATGGCTCACCCACACCACTCATTATGGTTATAGGGTATTTAGCTGTTTTGGCATGAGGTTTTTATAGGCCTTAGTAGGCGGTGGAACGGTTTTAAATAGCGCATTTTTCATTAATGCATGTGAAGCCCCATGAATACAAATTCGTGGAGCCACACGAACTTGAGGAATTAACTAATGCAATAAACGCGTTAGTCACGGTTAATGAGGAGTCAATACCAGCGTGGGAATCAACAGGTAGGGTACTCTCAAGGGACATAGTCACGCCCATGGATATACCACCCCACGCCAAGGCTGCTTATGATGGTTATGCTGTTAGGAGCCAAGACGTCTCTAAAGTACCCACAAAACTAAGACTTGTAGGTTCAGTACACATTGGTGAGGTTCCGAGCATTAGGATTAGTTCTATGGAAACCGTCTACGTAACCACAGGCACTTATTTACCGGAGGGCGCTGATGCCGTAGTCCCTGAGGAATTCGTTGACATTATTAATAATAACGAGGTCATTATTAATAGGGCAGTAAAACCCTGGGGGAATGTAGACCCTGCGGGTAGCTTCGCCAGGAAGGGTGAGGTGGTGCTTAGGGAGGGCACTGTGATAATGCCCTGGGACACACCAGCACTACTGGAGCTGGGCATTGGTGAGGTTTGGGTTAGGAGGAAGATCAGGATATTCATGGTGGCAACGGGTTCGGAACTCGTTGAGGCTAAGGCACCAAGCGAGGTAATAGATGCGGTAATTAACGGTAAGGTTGTTGAGAGCACGGCGTCCTTCATAAGGGATTATGTAAGAATGTACATACCATACGCGGAGGTCGTGGGTAGGACCATAGTTCCAGACGACCAAGAAGCCATCAGGAACGCCATAACAAAGGCCTTGGACATGGCTGACGTCGTAATGACGACTGGAGGCACAGGACCAAGTGGTGTTGATTATGTTTATGAGGTCACTAGGTCGTTAAACCCAAGGATATACATTAGGGGATTGAGAATGAGACCCGGTAGACCGACAGGCCTGGCAGTACTTAGTAATAATAAGGTCATTATTAACTTATCGGGGCACCCAATATCAGCCCTAAACGCTATGACTGTGGTTGCTAAGGGCGTCATTAAGAGGTTGGCAGGTGTTAAGGTGGATATTGCGGAGCCCAGGGTAATGGGTAAACTGGTCAGAGGTACGCTGGGTGATAATGAAACAGCTAGGCAGTACAGGGTTAGGGTTAGGAAGGTCAATAATGAGTATGTAATCGAGGAGTTACCAAGACAGGGTAGTTCATTAACCCATACATTGCTCATGATAAATGGACTTGTGTTTACGAGGAGGGGTCAAATAATTAGGGAGGGTGATTATGCGGACGTGCTATTACTCAGGGAACCGCTGCGTGATTAATTTTCAATTCCATAAAATATTTCAACTCAAACACTGAAAGTAATTTATAAATCAAGTGGATAAGATAATTATGTGAAACAAACACTACTACAGAGGCAGGAACAACACAGGTGCGGGATAGATGATATTAAGGAGTTCTTGATAAGCTACGTAATTGAAAACTGCAGAAGAAATATAACAAGAGACAATGAGTATAAGATAACAATGGCATGCTTCCATGCATGGCACCAAACCAGGTACGGAACAAGGGCATCACAACAATGCATAAGAACCCTGGTACTCTACCTACCAGCGGTGGCCCAGGAAATGCAGCTAAAAATAGAGAAGGAGGGAGACGCAAAATACATAATAATGAGGCAGGAAATACATGATTTAACATGAACTAGTGAACCTTGACAAGCAGTGAGGCTAATTAATCGATTAGCAATCACTCATTATTTACGTTTGCTCCACTTTCCCTATGTATCATATATCATGGTGATTTTGCCCGTGTTTTCATCATATGCTAAGCACCACAAAGTGATCAATTCATAATCCTATTGATAGTAGCATTGGTAGTTAGCTAATTATTCATGCCTATGCATTTATGAGGTTCATGAGGAGAATTACGATACTCCTAATGTACTATGCAATATACGCGCCAATACCTAAGAACCTACTTTGTCCTAACTTTATATCGGTTTGCGGGTCCATCATAAACCTGGTCCCTTGAAAATCCACTACCAGTAGTCGTGCAAACAACGATTCATTACTAACCTCATGTACCCTGGACAAACAACATGCATGGTTTACCCACCCCTACCACCAGGCTAACCCCTCACAGCCCCAAAGGACGAGGACTACCTTTGGGCAATTCATTGATTTACAGTTTACCACCTTACAATACCGGCAAGTCTCGTAGAGAAATACAAAGACGCAAGTGACCAAATCATTAAAGGTATTGTGCAAAAAACACGAGAAACCAGGAACGAAAAGAAAAGACAAATAATCACCAACACCTTAAAGGCGACTCGCACCCATAAAGAGGCAAGCAGACACAAGCCCAAAAACATCAAATGAAGTGAAAAACTTAAAAATCATGAAATAACCAAACTACCGCACCCCCGGTAGCTCAGCGGTCAGAGCGGCCGGCTGTAGCCAGCCCCACGGGCAACACACAAAAAGCCCGTGGCAGAAACCGGCAGGCCCCGGGTTCAAGTCCCGGCCGGGGGATTTATTTTTATTTATGTTTATGATCGTGATTATTGAATTATTTTCATCGATTTGTTGTCTTGTGAATATTTACGCGAATTTCACGTTAATTTTATCAGCTCTATGGATGTTGAATTTAATATATTGTGTGAATTTTTAGCGTTAATTGTTGGTAATAATTACATGAGCTGCTGAGTAACCTAAGTATTGGATTAGACTATGCGCAATTAACTATGGTAGTAAGTGTCTTGTTCTACCTTTACGACTCTACCGTGTTGAGTAGTCGTTCAAGTGCCTTAGACATCGTTCCTAGTGATGGTTATTAGATGTTGTTTGTACATTATGGTTAGTGATGTTGTTACAAGTCAACCTCGTGTATTGTTTAGCGCTAATGATGAGGCATTAATCGCTACGTATATGACTGAGTTATGCTTATTATCCCGTTGTTTTACCCCGTATTTAGTTTGTTCGTAGGCCTTGGTGAATTGCTCATGGCCTAACTTACCATTTAAGTACTCAAGGATTAACTTTGCCCTTAACTTTCTAAGGGGGTGATGTAGATGAGGCTCTACCTCTTCCAGTATACCATCATTCCTTATCCTGAGTAGGTACATAAGTTCGTTGGTCCTTATATTGTGCATAGGCTTAATTGTACATCGAATGCTTAATTTCCTGGCTATCTCCCTTCTTAACTCCTTGAGTCATGCGTATTTATCAACTCCTGATGTAATATAAATTACCGGCTTTACCGAGTATGTCGTGGTTATATAGCCATCACCATCAATAGCCCCCGCTAAGAATTCTATCAACTCGTCCCGGCTAAGTCCCGTTATTTGTCCCATCATTGACTCCTTGTTTCTCCAGGACCAATCGCTTATGTAGATTATTGTCTTTATCCTGACCTCATTACCGCTCACGTATCTAGCATGCGGCGCGCCTTTCCTGTGCCACCTCATGACTATGCTCGGCACGCTTAATTTATTAAGCGTATTTAACGCCATTAATAAGCCTGAGCCGCTTGATGTGTCGAAACTTACTTGATATGTGTCATCCCTAGGCTCCACGTATAGGTCAGTTACGTACAATCCAGCCCAATAGGGCCACGTTAGTTTCTCAGAGTGTAGGTAGGCGCAGGGCTCAATGCCTAAGCCCCTCAGGTACCCTATATCAATACCGTAATACTTAAACATGCCCTCACACTCGCTCACCTCATCTATGCTAAATTTACGTCTCAGAACTTGCTCATAATACTCAGCAACCCTATTCTGTGGAAGTTTTCTATTCCAATCAATACTGCATCTATTAATTAGCTCATCAAAATTACGACTTGAATAACCTAACGCCTCTCTAACCCACCATTTTGACAAACCAATATCCCTTAGATAATTTAAAAAGGCGCACCTATCATTCTTACCTATTTTTCCACACATAATGCGCTAACTCTTTCACATAATTCACAATAGTCCTTCCAAAGGTGTAACCGTCGTGGCACCCATTATTCAATAGTTTCATCAATATACCGTATACGCATTCAACCTCATTCCCATCCATACACCGCGTAGCCCATTCAATAAGTTGCATACATTTATTGATGGCCTTGCCACGACTGCCCACTTTATCTTTAGGTTTTATGTCTAATAAATCAATCATTTTACCACATACATAGGGCTTCTTACACTCATTGCACACCTTTTGATAAAACTCGTAATCATCCCCCTCGTACGTGTTAAGCCACGATAAAACATAAGCTATAGCCAAGGGCGTGAATATTGACCCTAATTAGGGCTTATTATTTTTCGTGGTTATTCCTGTTTAGTTAGGTTTTGTGAAAGTTTTGTTTGGGTCTTTGTTGATGGTTGGGAAAGAGAAAGATTATGTTGATTTTTATTTTGAATTTTAGTGCTTGTTTTGTTAGGTTATTATGTTT
>DAXY01000060.1:16508-18022 GCA_002506645.1 Vulcanisaeta distributa
CCTCAAGGGACACCATATTGGTCATTGCTTTCGTGACTGCATGGCTTAATATGGCAATCGGTTATTTTAGGTGATTGCATTATTAGGGCTTTCGTTGTTTCAGTTTTTAATGTATACGTAATGGCCACTGCGATGCGTAGCGCTTTTAAACTAGGCCTTTGCCTTTATTATTTAGCCGGGTCGTCTAGCGGCCAANNGTTCGAATCCGGGCCCGGCTACCATAATGAATGAGCTTTCGTGTATTTCTTGGGAATAGAACTTGTTAAGGTTTTGGTGTTTTTCATGTTACGTGTGCTTATTTAGAGGTTCGTATTCTAGGTCAAGGTGGTTGGTTACAGGTGCTATAATCTATGGGATTAATAATAGGGTTAGGGTAGTTATGTGATGGAGGTTGGTGTTAGGGGATTGGTGTGATTGTTAACCTGGTTTCAATGGTTCGTAGTGGTAAGTGTAGGGTGACTAGGGATTTTGTTTTATAGGGTAATGACTTGTTGCATGTTTGGGCTGAGTATGTTGGTTGCCCATTAATGTTAACGAATAAAGATCCTAAGTTACATCATTACTTGGTTAAGTACTATAGTGAGGCGTAGCTGCGCTGGACGTGGTATTGCCAGAACGATTCCCAAGTTAAGATCTAGGTATAGGACGTTGACGTGAATTATTATTTTGCCGAGTAATTGACGACGGGAACACGCCAGTAATATTTAGTGGCATTAATAAGTTAAGGCATTATGGTGAGTATCGATGACAAACACCATTTACTACAATGGTAGGTGTTATGCTGCTGTATTGATGAGAGGGACCGAGATAAATATTGAAAATCATTATATTGATTATTTAAATCTAATGCAGGAGTCTGAGGCAAGGGTTTGGCAGGTTTTTCCAGTGAAGCTCACATCTACGTAAATCTTATGGTCGGAGACTCAAATATATGTTTGGGTTAGGGATGGTAGGATTATGGTGGGGATAGGGTTCCAATGCATGGTTCTTATAATATCATGAACATTCATCCTTTTATCCATAGGCTCTTTAATTTTAGTGGCCTCGGTTTATATTAATAGGTTGCGCAGTATATGGATAACTTGAGATTATGGGAAGTAAGATCCTTTGAGGATATAAAACACTAAGTCCAGTTAGGTTTAATACTGGGAACTGTAGGATTTAAGTGTTGGCGTGGTCATTGGACAAATATAAACTTCTTATTAATATAATTTAAATATAAATCTTCCAATTAACGCATTAGAATAACTTAGTATTTATTCTCATATTGATCATGGAGGGAAAAATCTTTTAAATATTGCACACAATAAGCTGATTGTTATGGCGAGGGTCAAGTGGGCTCCTGAACACTACAAATGGCCTCCTAGGTCAGGTAGTGCCATTACGTCTCAGTTCGTTGGATTCTTCTTAGACGCGTATGATCTGACCTTCGTCACGGCAATGACGCCCATACTAGCCGCAGTCCTACTACCCCCTACACTGTCTAAGTCAGTCGTTGGTTATTTCCTGACCCT
>DAXY01000060.1:18058-18634 GCA_002506645.1 Vulcanisaeta distributa
GATAAGATTGGTAGGAGGGATACGCTGATGATTACGATACTTGGCTATGGAATAATGAGCGCGGTTACCGCGGCAATACCGACCTACGCAGCAGTTGGTTGGGCAGCCTTCTGGGTCTACGCCATAATTAGGTTCATACTCGGCGTATTCGTTGGCGGTGAGTATGCGGCGGGCCACCCATTCGCCATGGAGTACTCCGCGCCCAGGTGGCGTGGCCTAGTGAGTGGGATAATACAGGGCGGCTTCTCCTGGGGCGTGGCCCTCGGTGGTCTCGTGGTTTCGGCATTCACGGCCGTCTTCGGCATTAAGGCCATGTACGCCTATGCGTGGCGTTACGTATTCCTGACGGGCCTCATACCCGCCGCAATGGCATTCATCATTAGGTACACAATGCCTGACACGCCCATATTCCAGGAGGCTAAGGAGAAGGGCCAGCTCGAGAAGGTGCCCTTCTTCAGCATATTCAAGCCGCCAGCCCTATGGACATTCCTGGAGGTGCTTATGTTCATGACGGGCCTATTCTTTAGTTCATACTCAATGTTTGACTTCGCAGTCGGTATCTATACGAGGGCCGGC
>DAXY01000060.1:18817-19335 GCA_002506645.1 Vulcanisaeta distributa
CAATGGCCCTGGGGCCTCGTACCTGTCTACCTCTCTGAGCGCTTTGCAACGCAGAGGAGGGGTTCTGGCGTTGGTTTTGGTTATAGCTCGGGCATATTCATTAGCGCCTGGATGCCGCTATACTCAATACCGCTTTACGGAGCTTTCGCGGCCATTGAGGGGACCAACATTTGGTTCACCGCGGCCTTCTGGCTAATACTTGCTGGCGTTGTTTATGGAATAGCCGCGGCCATAGGTCCCGAGACCATAGGCGTCGACCTGAGGATCGTTAAGGAGAGGTAGGGTAGTCCTGATGATGTAAAGATTCAAAATTATTTTACCTGTGAATTACCGTACCTCAGCCCAACGGCAAATGCCCTTAGGTTCTTATCCACATCCCTCCTAATGTTTGCCTTTATCGCCTCCTCAATCACGTTCTGCGGTATGTACTGGCCCAGCCTCATTATTGAGTAGAGGGCGCCAAGCATTACCATGTTCTCGTAAATCGCGTTACCCAACTTGACCGCATCATCATACGC
>DAXY01000060.1:19374-20770 GCA_002506645.1 Vulcanisaeta distributa
CTTGGTATCCTCTGCCTAGTGGTCGGCGGCCTTATTAATCTCCTATTTACTATGAATACCGTGTCCTCATTCGCATAGCCAACCGCCCTGAAGGCCTCGAGCAGTTCGAAGGCCACAACGGCGTCGGCGCCGCCCCTGGGTATTAACGGCGCATCCACGTCCCCAATCCTTATATGAACATCCACAGAGCCACCCCTCTGGCTTAGGCCGTGGGTCTCTGCGACCAAGGCCTTGTAACCAGCCCTCATGGCCGCGTCGCCCAGCACTGTGGCGAAGGTCACGAGTCCCTGGCCGCCGACGCCGGCCAGGTATATGTTGAGTCTCATGGCAATCACCTCACATTTCAGCCCACTTCCTTAACCAATCCCTTACATTGCCCTCGGGCTTTATGGCGTTGTATGGGCATACCTGGGCGCAGACTGAACAACCAACGCACATGTTGGGGTCTATCCAAGCCTTCCTATTCTCCAGGGGTAGTATTGCTGGGCATGCGATTAGGTTATAGCATATACCACAGGCCCTGCAGGCGTCCGGGTCCACGTAGTAACGCGTGACGTAGCCCCTAAACAACCTAGTCGCTTCCAGCGCACAGCCCCTCCTCATTATTACCACGGCTATGCCGCCGTTCCTAACAACGTTCATGGCCTCCGCCATGGTTGATTGCGCGTTCTTAACGTCGAATGGGTCCACGGTCTTTACGTAATCAACGCCCACGGCCTTGGCCACGTCCTCAATGCTCACCGTACTCGTTGGGTTCGGTTGACCGCCGGTCATTGCCGTGACCCTATTATCAAGGACCAGCACTAGCATTGGCGTCCTATTATAGACCGCATTAACGAGTGCCGGTAAGCCCGTGTGGAAGAATGTTGAGTCGCCAATTATCGATATGACCATGGCCTTGCCGTTGGTGCCGTGGTAAAGGCCCATGCCGAGGCCCAGGGAACTACCCATGTTTGTCAATAGGTCCTGCTCATTAAATGGGTTGTTAATGCCGAGGCTGTAGCAGCCAATGTCCCCACTGAATATGGGCCTAACGCCGGACTTAGCCGTGGCGACCTTCAACTCATAGAACGAAGCCGCGTGGGGACAGCCGGGGCAGAAGACCGGCGGCCTAGGCGGTGGTTCGTAGTTCACCTTAACGTTACTTAACGATGAGAATGGGTTCCTAATATCGAGCACCTTCGATAATCCCTCCATTACCGAATCCATGGTTAACTCACCGACCCTCTTGAAAATGCCCTCGGCCTTGCCGAGTATTGGCACTCTAACGCCCTCGTCGTAAAGGATCGCCTTCAATTGATACTCGAGAACTGGGTCTCCCTCCTCAATGACTATGACCTTGTCGGCCCTAGTAACCGCGTCAACCACGACCTTCCTAGGCAGTGGGACTGGGGTG
>DAXY01000060.1:20840-31549 GCA_002506645.1 Vulcanisaeta distributa
GTACGTATGCGGTAATTCCTCAACGCCCTTACTAATGGCCTCCCACCTCCTCAGTAACTCCTCCTTAAGGGCCCGCGCATTTGCGGGTATTAATGCATGCCTCCTCGGGTCCTTAACGTAACCTCCTGAGTATTTAGGAGTCTCTGGCATGCATATGGTCACTGGGCCCCTCACGTGGGACACCCTAGTTACGGTCCTCAGCATTACTGGGTGCCCATAACTCTCGCTAAGCTCCATGGCCAGCTTCGTGAAGTCCTTGGCGCTTTGCGGATCGTAAGGCTCAAGGACTGGGATATACGCATGAAGCCCAACCCACCTATTATCCTGCTCATTCTGGCTACTCCACATGTTTGGGTCATCTGCCGTGACAATCACGAAACCACCCCTGACGCCGGTATATGCGCTGGACATCAGTGGGTCCATGGCCACGTTAAGGCCCACGTGCTTCATGGTCACTATTGACCTAGCACCAGCCAAGGCCGCGCCATAGGCCACCTCGAAGGCCACCTTCTCATTACTACTCCACTCAGCGTAGACTCCGAACTCCTTACCGTAATCAATGAGGTACTCGATAATCTCGCTAGATGGCGTACCTGGGTAGCCGGCCGCAACCGCTACCCCAGCCTCCATTGCCCCATGGGCAATTGCGTGATTGCCTAGCATTAACCTAACCGTGCAGTTGCTCATCAACAATACCTAGGCATATTTAATTTAAAGCCTTTCTCCTAGAACTTGATAAATTAATTAGTGGTATATTTATTTTTAAATTTATATATAGTTTATATTCAGCCTAGAATGGTTTCGTCACTCATCCGCACGTCTAGGGTTCATCACGTGTGTTTTACTAGTAATACTAGTTTATATATTTAATGCGTTCAAGCACGAATCGCGCGTTTCTAGGTATTACACTAGTTATTTTAATTGCTTATTTAATATTACCTGGTCCCTAGACGAATTCGTGAACAGTATGAGGAGGGCCTTAGTAATACTCCTGGCCGTACTGGCTGTGACAATATCAGTGGTGGTCCTAGCGACCCAGTATCAAGTATCACCTAACGTAAATTCACCATCAACGATAAACCAACCGTACTACGCCATACTTGAGTACATTGATTATATAAACACCACAAGGACTGTGACCCTCGCGCCAGGCCAGGCAGTAACAATACAGGCGCCGTTACCCCCGGCGCCAGGCTACGTTCTTGACTACGTGGAGGTCAGCCTAAACCCACCATCACCGGCCATATTAATTAGTGGTAGTAACGTGATGTATAGCAGGAATGAAGTTGGCGCAATAGTTAATGCATACACAACGAGCAACAGCCTATCAATAGCTAACACGGGCAACCAGCCATTGAATGAAACAATAATGGTGACCTACGTATTCGTTAATGAGGAGTACATCCCAATGAATACCTCATCATCATTTACGTTAAATATCTCAATTCCAGATAGCACAATACAGTACGTGACGGAGCAGGTGGTTGAGTTATCAATACCGAATTACATGCCCTTTGAAATAGCCGGCGTGGCCCTACCAAACGGGACAACACTATCACAATTAGTCTCCGCCTGGAGCCCACTGGCCAATTACATAAAGGTTGAGCCAAAGCACGTGGAGTTGATCGCCAATGGGCTGCCGCCCGGCCAGTACCAAATAACGATTAATTACGGCAGTGAGTACGTGATGCCCAGTGCAATGCTCATTAAGGGTACGGAGTTCCTAAACTACACAGTCAATCCTGGCCAGACCCTGGAGATAACAGGCTCCGAGTTCGGAGTTCCACCCGGCTGGAACCTGCTAGGTTATATAGTCGCTGTCTACACTGTTCAGCCACTGGTTGTTGGTGAGCAGCCAGGGCACTTCGAGGTCGTAGCCAACATGGTGTCCCCGGCCTACCTATACAGCGACTTGATACAGGTCAGCGGCATTAGTTACCTACTACCGCCATTCATAAGGTTCGCACCGATGATAGGGATATACATAGTGTATGGCAGGTACTTCGAGGTCGTTGATGACCTAAACGTGCCCCTGGTCGTGACCTTCATGCCCATAATTTACAAGCCAATTGGGCAGTGGGTTAACGGTAATCTAGAGGCCACCGTGACCAGCGCCGACGTATCCAGCGGCCTATGGACGGCGTTGGTTGTTCAACTGCCCGAGATAGCCCACATATACAAAATAGTTACGCCAAGCGGTACAGTGTACGCAGGCCTTGTTAACTCTGAGGTGCAGTGGGGTTCGGCTGAGAGGCTAATCTCGATAAGCCCTGACGGCTCGCAGGCGTACATAGCCGTCTCAACACTCGGTGTTAGTGAGACCGGCACGTACACGGTCTATGTCAATTGGACACCAATAACAATGCACTTCACAAACACCCTAAATGCACCAATAAGTGGTGTTGAGGTTAAGGCCTACGTAAATGGCTCACTCATAGCTAGTAGCGTTAGCGACGCTAATGGCAACGCATACATAGGCATTAAGGAGCCCACACCATTCACGGCAGTGGTCTACTACGACAATGTGCCCATTTACTACGTCAATGTGAACTCGCTAATTAACCAACCAATAGGCGTAACGATAGGCCTATACAACGTGACTGTGTTATTCGTCGGTGCGAGGAATCAGGCAATATCAAATGCGAAGATAACGCTTTATAGGGTTGGCACGGGCCCGATCTACAACGGCACAACCGGCGCCATGGGCACGACAGCGTTCACAAACGTTCTCGGCGGGACGTACCTAGTCACTGCCCAGTATGGCGGCCTGAAGTACAGTGAGTTAGTGACGATAAATGGTAATGACGTTATTACGGTTAAGTCCGACATATTGGCAATAATTGATGGGTTCCCAATAACCACGATGGAGGCGTTAATAGGCACATTGGGCCTTGGTAGTGCAGCCGCCATAGCCTTCGCCTTCGCCGGTAGGAGTAGGGGTAAGGACTACGAGGTCGTGACGATGTAACCCAATCATTTAAAAACTATCCTACATCATTACCAGTTAATTCTCTAAAAATTATTGGTTTCTCCTCCCATATTCAATCCTTAACTCCCTCGCTAAGTCTATTACCTTGTTCAGCAACTCATGCTTAACATCAAACACCTCATGCATGGAGACCAACCGCCTATACTCCCTATCAAACCTCAGGAGCTCCCTCTCAATCCTCTTAATTCCCTGCGACCTAATCCTCCTGAGGAGTGCCTCTCCCCACGTAATTAGCCTCTGGCTCTCGTTCTCGAGTTCCCTGACTACCATGGGCCTAACGGCCTTGAACTGCTCATCCGTTAACTCAATAATTGCGTAGGCGAATTCATCCTCGAACCCCCTCTCCATCATGTCAATTAATTCCTCCTTAATGCTCAACAACCTCCTCTCTAGGTCCTGCCTGGGTAGCCAGGATATGAATACGTTTGGTAATATCGAGAGCCCCGAATCGGCGAGGCGCCTACTCACCAATTTCTGAACCTCATCACTCGCGTACGTTAGAACTAACATGAACCGCCTCATGGGTCCTTCATATACGTGCTCAATACATTACTTATTAATTCTTTAATGAGCGCTTCCTCGACCTCTCCCTTAAGTGTTATCCTTATGGAAATTAATTCCCTACGCACCCCATCATCATAACCCACGAACTCCCACTCAAGCCCATTAATGACATCCCTATGATAGATTAACTGAACATCACCGACCTTAATCGATTGATCAATGGGGAAGCCCCATGGAATAACCACGTCAATGCTAAGTACCTTCTCCTCATTGGTGCTCATTAATCTCGCAATCGACACATTCCCACATACGTATTCCCTAACGTCCCCCCTATCAATCGTATCAATGCTCCTGCACTTCATGGCCTCATGAGCCTGAGACCCACCTTTATTACTTTTAACTCAATGGGTAAGGTTTAAATACTAGGTAATACTTGAAATACTTGATTAACATGTCCAGCAGTTCAAGTAATAGTGAGGAAAGTAGTGAGAGGAAGACTGTGACTATTAGGGGATTGAGTACCGACATCTATGACAGAGTAAGCAGGTTGGCTAGGGAGATGGGGACCACGATAGGGGAGATCGTAAACGACGCGCTCAGGAGGTACATAGCGACTCTGGAGAACGTATCTAGGACAATCGATAACATGATTAGGGCAGGCGACGTTATTGTGATAAGCGGTGTATCCTCATTAACAGTAACTAGGACGGACCTGGAGACGTTGGATAAACCAGTTATTTTTAAGGACATGGATGAGTTGATCTTTGCTGATGATGTGGATAACGCCATCATAAAGAATAAGGTTGCTAGGATAGTTAATGTGAATACGGTCTATGTACCCAAGTCAGTATCCACATTACTAATAGCATCAAAGAGTGAGCTTGTTAAGAAAATCGTCCCAAGGTAATTAACCTTTAATAGGGCGTACCTGTTAAAAATTACGTGAAAGTTCTCGTCATTGGCGTTGGTTCAATGGGGCTAAATCACGTTAGGGCACTGGCTCAGTTAAAGAAGGAGGGCCTAGTGACTGAGGTCTATGCGGCCGATATTGATAGGCGCAGGCTCGATATTGCCAGGAGCCAGGGCGCCGACTTAATATTCACGGACTACCACGAGGCACTGACGCATAGGCCTGACCTGGGTGTAATAGCAGTCCCAACAGCCCTTCACTACCCAATCGCGAGTGAGTTGGTGAATCACATGGATTTATTAATAGAGAAGCCAATTACGGAGAGCCTCGGTGAGGCGTTGGAGCTGTACCGTAAATCAAGGACTCTAGGTAGGAGGGTCTTTGTGGGCCATATCGAGAGGTTCAACCCAGTTTATAGGGCTTTAATTAATGACCTAGGTAATGAGAGGCCCATTTACGTGGAGTCCGTAAGGGTCGGCAAACTTAGGGGTAATCCACAATCATACGGTAACGTACTCCTTGACNNATTCACGACATAGACCTGGTGCTAAACATCGTTAATGAGGGCAAGGTCAACGTGTTGGGCACAGCCCTTTGGGGCAATCCCGTAACAACGGCATGGGCCCTACTGGGCATTGGCAATACCGTACATGCCCTACACGTGTCCTGGGATTACGAGACGAGGATTAGGACAATGCATGTGACGTTGAGGGATAGGTACTACGAGGCTGATTTGTTGAATAGGGTTTTGATTCGCGATGGCGTGAGGCACGTTGTTGAGGGCCCCGATCAATTAAGGCAGGAATTGATGCACGTAATAAATGTGTTGAGGGGTATTGAGAGGCCTTATATAGATATTACGGACGGCATCAGGGCATTGGCCGTAGTCAACGGCATACTTAGCAACAGCCCCACCATAGATCTTGACGAATTACTAACGTGAGAAGTCAATGATGGACCTAACCCTAACAATGTACTTACTGGCCAAGTCCTCGGCCCACCTCGGCATTTTAAGTGCCGTAACCACATCATCGATTAGCGCCTCAGCATCATCGCAATCGCTCAATCCCTGATCCCTGCAGATCTTAACCAAGTACTTACTCCTAGCCTCAAACAAGTCCCTATCCATGACTACCCTATTGCAGTCATGGTCATAGGTCCAACCCCTCCTTAAATCCCTCAAATGAAGGAGCAGGTGCGCCGCAACCCTACCCAAGTCCATTGGGCCGGGTACTACGTAAATACCCTCATTAACCGCATAGCAACTACTGCGCCCCATGTAGATGTTCGCCATCGAATTTATAACCCGATTAAAGCTAGATAAGGATAACACTTTTAATAACTGAGACCGTGGGCCGTAAGCGTCATAAGCATGAAAAGGCATCACAACCATGAGCGCGTGAGAGACTCTGGTGGGCCCGCCGGGATTCGAACCCGGGATCTCCCGCGCGTGAGGCTTACACGGGGCTAACGCCCCTGGGCATCCTACCGCTAGACTACGGGCCCTGGCGCTTACGCACTTGTACTATTTAATTTTAAAGGATTTTCTTCGTTTCACCCGTGGTAATGCCCTGCTGCGAATCACAATGTTACATTACCACTTCCACATACGTAACCCCAGTCCNNTATGTTAACTAGATGGTAATGTCTTATATTTGGAATGCACTTAGCATGTTCCCGCCATGAATAGGAGGATTCGGGTCAATGGGCTTCCATACAGGACCCGCATTTACATCAATAACCAAGTCCTAATACCCTCCGAATTAGTCAAGCTTCTTGGCATTGAGGGAAGTTTATTCGCTAACGTCATAATTAGGCATGGGGGGAGGATTATAAGTATTAATGGTGTTAAGCTTCTAAGAAACGGACACGCAATGTCGCGTCAATTCACAATACCTAGGGAGGTTAGGGAGAGGTTTGGGATTAACCCCCTTGATGAGATCGAGATCCTGGATATAAAGCCCATAGGCTGAAGCATTTATGGGTTGTTCAGGTTTTTCTTAAGGCTTCTTCATAGGACTTATTTGTTGGTGAGTTAGAACCCATTGGCGGCCGCTGATTTCCAAGGACCATGGGCAAACCACGGTGATGGCCGGCGAAGGTTTAGTAAATCCAGGGCCAAAAATAATCCCCAGGCCGGCAGTAGACTATGGAAGGAACATGCCGTATTAAGTACGTGAGTTGGCCTGCCCCTCCCTCTCCATGATTTTTACCGCACTTACGTAAAGCACCATGGCAGCCGGTATGTAGTATAGTGGTAAACCACCGTGCACTGGCAGTGTTGGGTATATGAATACGTGCAAGCCCCTAATATAGCCCCAGGAATGCGGTATATGGCCGCTGAATAGCCAAAACATTGCGTCCTCACTCCACACAGCCACGTCAGCCGCGAATAACCACTGCCAGAAATCACCGAAGGCTGCCCAGGGAATTGCGAGGACTATGGCTACGCCAATCCTGTAAAGCCATGCGCCAAGCCATGGGTGGTAGTGAACGAGGGCTAGGTACCACGAACTTATTGGGTCGTGATGGAATGCATAAACTAGTTCGGGCAGTATTATGGCCTCAATCATTGCGTAGCCTATTCCCGTCATTAGCGGCGGTATTATTAACCTAGCCCAATTGACCATGTTCAATCGTTTTAGGATTAGAGGACCTTATTAACCTTGCTGCTCCATCGCCGTCTTCGTTTTATACATTTTTATGCCCTCCTTCCTTAGTGCGTTTATTACCTGGCCTAGTATGGCTTTGTTCCTCATGTACGCATCCTCAATTGGCGTTAATCCCTCACCCCTAACCTCACCCCTCGCCACTAGGTCGGCTATGATGGCCGCCGTGAAGCCCGTGAGCCTGGCCATTGACGTGAAGCCGCCCTGGGCATAGTCAACACCTTCAAACCTAACAACGGCCCTATCACCACCCACCTCACCAATAGCCTCAACAACGGTTATTGAGAAGTCATTGGTGCCCGGCCTCAATGACCTGGATAACACGAACTTCGCGGTCTCGAAATCGCTGAGCAGGCCCAGGTCCCTGAGCACCCTCATAACCTCCAAATGCCTCCTCCACCTAATCGTCCTCTCATAGGCGCTCCTCAACGTGCTGAAGTACCTGGGCAATGTAATGAGTAGTGTGCTCAAGCCATCGGTGTAGAACTCGGCGAACTCCCCATTAACTAGCCAGGTCCTAAACTCAAAGACCTCTGCGAGGGGGTCGACACTGACTACCCTACCATCCCTAATGATTGTGGCCGGCCTAACATACTCATCAATCGTACTATCGAGGGAGAACAGGAGCTCATAGTAGAGGGGTGGCCTTGGATTTACTGGGTTACCACCAACGTGTATGCCCACCTCATCAACAACCTCAAGTTCGCTGGCCGCGGCCACGGCAAGCAAATTCGTGAGACCCGGCGCCCAGCCACAGGCCGGGACAATAATGGGCCCACTACTCAATTTACGGGCCAGGTCCTCATTGTACTTCCACATGAATATTAGGTCGATAATGGGTTTATCGAGCTCGTGAATCCTGAGGACGACCTCATCGGCGATTGACTGTGGGACTGCACTGACGATTACGTCATTCTCGCCCGCGATTCGCCTTAAATCATCGCGCCTCGTGGCATCCGCCCTAACGGCATTGTTAATTCCCAACCGCCTAGCCTCATTAAGGGCGTCCTCACTAACATCATAACCATTAACGATGTGGTTCGTATGCCTAGCAAGGTAATAGGCAATTGCACGACCCATGGGGCCCAAACCAACAACACCAATGGAAACCACGAATGATGAACCACCCACCCCCTATTAAGTTCTAAGTCCTCCACCCTACTTAGGATGGTAGGCATTACTTACTGCTTTCCTCACCCTCCTCAGTGCTTACGTAGTAGTAATACTCACCAATACTTTTCTGTAGCCTGTCTAGGTATGAATCCCTCTTGTTAATCCTAGGCCTACCTACCTGGGGCTCCCTCCTAAATGTCACGTCCTGGCTCCTCAGGAACTCATTCATGCCGGTCCTCAAGTCAGTCGGTGGTTGGGCAATGCCGTGCCTACCCGGCTCGCCTAGGAAAACCATGACGGACGTGCTTAGGTAATCAATCATTGTTATGTCGTGCTCAATGACCAAGGCAACCACATCCCTCTCCTCAATAATCCTCCTAATTACCGAGGCCACCCTAACCCTCTGCTCAATGTCGAGATAGGCCATAGGCTCATCAAGTAGGTAAACCTCCGCATCCCTCAATAATGACCCAGCAACAACGACCCTCTGCAACTCACCACCGCTAAGGCTTGATAACTCCCTATCCATCAGCGGCGTTATTGATAATCCATTGGCCAGGTCTGGCCAAATAATCCTTGACGCAAAGTCGCTACCCACGGTCATCGCGAGGTATTCCCTAACGGTATTATCGCCGTACTTAACCGCTAGGTCCCTAACGTACTGAGGCTTATAACTAATCCTAACCTCGCCATGGGGAATAACGACTCCGGAGTCGGGCTCCAACTCATTAACGAGCAACTTGGCGAAGGTGGTCTTGCCAATGCCGTTGGGCCCCAGTACGCCAATGACCTCGCCCCTATGTATAACGCCAGCCTTAACCTCAAGCTCGAAATCACCGAGCCTCTTCGTCAAATCGGTCCACTCAAGCAGCACCTTCTCCCTCTGCATTGGCCTTGGGGCCGGCTTAACCCTGAACTTAATCGGTTCCCTCCTAATCAGCATGTTCTCACTGGTTAGGTAACCATTGAGGTACTCATTAATGCCCTCCCTGGCGCCCCTCACGTGGGATACGATGCCGTAGGCCCCAGGCTTGCCGTAGAGGATGACGACTTGGTCAGCGAGGTAGTCAAGTACGGCGAGGTCGTGGTCTATTACGATGACGTACCTATCGCCGCCCGTAATGCCCTTGATCGCCTCGGCAACCCTCAACCTCTCCACAATGTCTAGGTGTGTCGTGGGTTCATCAAATATGTAGGTATTAGCACCTCTAAGTAGTGCTGCGGCTATGGCGAGTCTCTGAAGCTCACCACCGCTCAGCTTATCGACATCCCTACCAAGCAAGTGCGTTAGGTTGAGCTTCTCGGCAATCCTCACAACATCCTCCTCACTGCCGGCAATCTTCATCAGCACATCCTTGACGGTACCCTTAACATACATCGGTATTAGCTCGATGTATTGGGGCTTATGCACGACCTTAACCTCGCCCTTATAAAGCCTCGTTAGGTACGGCTGTAGTTCCGTACCCCTAAAGAACCTTATGACGTCCTCGGCCTGCACCTGCTCATTCGTGCATAGGTTCGGCCTTAACTCACCTGCGAGTATCTTGGCTATTGTAGTCTTACCCATGGCGTTTTGGCCTATTATCCCGAGCACCTTACCTGGCTTGGGCATGGGGAGTCTAAAGAGCTTAAAGCCGCTGGGACCGTACTGATGCACGCAGTCCTCACCCAACTCACTGGGTAGGTTAACAATGGTTATTGCCTCAAAGGGGCACTTCCTAACGCATATACCACATGCAGTGCATAGGTCCGTAATGACTGGGTGGCCCAACTGCTCATCCATGTATATTGCCCTCTTACCACCCCTCACGATTGGGCAGAACCTAATACACTCCTGGCTGCACTTCCTTGGTTGGCATAGGTCCTTATCAACGACAGCCACCCTAACGGGCATTGCCAACGGTTTATGAAGGACTAAACTTAGGTTAAAAACCTCACCACCACGTGTTTAGGGTGTTGCGTGAATTAATGAGGCATGTAATGTGTGGGCCAAGGCTATCCCTAATGCCGTGCATAACCCATTGATTTTCGAACAAACCATTCTAATATTTAGCCATGCATCAATGCCTCATTTACGTGGTAATTAGTGAGTTACTTGGTTGGTTAGGCCGTTGATTTGAGGGTTTTCCTACCAATTATTATGTAGCCCGTGTGTGCGTTAACCCAGGTTTGGGGCCTAACCTCATTGGGCTCGGTTTTCCACTCCCTAACCATTACGTCCAGCATTCTGACATCGACATAGCCGTAGTCACTCATTGCCGTAAGCACCCTGATGACCTGGTTCACCGTAGGGACGTATACGACGAGAGTTCCATCAGACCTCAGGGCCTCCGTGGCCCTGGGTATTGCGTTCCAGGGATCGCCCATGTCGAGGATTACTGCGTCTAAATCCCTCTCGAGAAATCCCTCGGTGGTCACGTCCCTTAGCCTTAACTCAACCCAATCGAGGAGACCCAGCATCTCGAGGTTCCTCCTGGCCACGGTTATTGCATCACTCCTCCTATCATATCCGTAGACCCTGCCA
>DAXY01000060.1:31633-33099 GCA_002506645.1 Vulcanisaeta distributa
GGGTAAATCACCTGGGTAACCCTATCAGCCCTTTCGAGCAGTATGTCCGTAATTGATGGCCTCAGTATGGCGATGCCGTGGCCAAGGTTCGTCCTCACGATAATGCCGTACTCGCGGTTAATTATGTCATCGGCATTTATTAAGCCCCTTATCGTGTTTATCCTGGAGCCCTTAACGACCTTAACCACTGACCTAACTCCATCACCAATGAGCAATACGTAATCCCCATCCCTAATGGGCATGTGGTATCTAGTCGTTACTCATTGAGGGTTTATTTATGGTTTTCATGGAGGTACTCATTAATGACTTGCTCGATGTAATTCATGAACTCCTCCACAGTCCCATTGACCACTCCATCCTTAATCAACTCATTCCATTTATTGATGATGTCCCTAAACTCGGCCTTAGCCTTAATTGCATCCCCTATTGATGAGATTTCAACCCTAAACTTCGCATAGCCTCCCCTATTAATGCCTGGGCAATACCCCAGCGCCTTATCAAAGACTTCGAACTTGACCACGCCACCGTCGAGCCAGTAAATGAATGGGTAGTACCTACACACGTTCGGCTTGACTGGGTGGACGGAGCAAATAAGCTTATCCCCAACCCACTTATTGAATATGCAAGTGCCATCAAGCCTCTTCTTAAGCACTAGGTAGTACTCACCATCCCTAAGCCTAATCACCGGTTCATCCCAATCAGCGGCCATGTCCTTTGGGAATAGGGCAAGGAATTCCCTGGGCCTCAACCCCGTGTACTTGGCAATCCTTGCGATGTCCCTATGGGTCACCGGTATCCAATAACGCCTACAACACTCACCACAGAGTATGCAGGTAAACCTGACCCTCGGGAATTCAGCATTTATCGGCATATGGCTGTTTAAGGTTTCAAGCACTCACCTGTTTCCTATGAAGACTGTTGCTGAGACGTGGAGCCCTTAATCTCCTGAAGGTACTTATTGACCTCGTCAGTGCCCAACTTCCTGAATAACCTCGTCTTAACATCGATAACCCCAATCTCGAGCCTATCTGGCTCGAGAGCCTCGAGCACTAGGCTTAAGGCCTTAATGGCGAGTTTGATGCAGTCGTCAAGGCTCATGTCGTATTTATACTCCTTCTCTAGGAATTCGGTAATTCTCGTGGACTCGGCGCCCATGGCAACCGCGTAAAAGCCGAAGTAAATACCGCCCGGGTCGGTCTGGAAGAGCCTTGGCCCATGCTTATCAACGCCGCCAACAATCAGGGCAGCGCCAAAGGGCCTCACACCACCGTACTGCGTATGCATTTGCTTGAGGTCGCTGATTCTCTTGGTCAGTAATTCCACGTCTATTGGCTCGTCATATAGTAGCTTATGTGTCTGGGCCTCCTGCCTCGCGTACTCAATGAGTACCCTGGCATCGGATAATAGGCCGGACGCGGCTATACCGATGTGGTCATCAATCATGTAGACCTTCTCGATACTGCTCA
>DAXY01000060.1:33147-37299 GCA_002506645.1 Vulcanisaeta distributa
ACAGCCTCGCCAGCGTACCTAACCTGGTATAACTCACCCTCCGGGCTAAATATTGTTATGGCCCTGTCATACCCATAGACCTGTGGCGAGAACATACCCCTCGTTAGTGCCTTATCAAGTGGGCTTTTTAAATCAAACCTACTTAATCGCTTATCCTACCGTGTGGTTTGCTGCGCAACGTTTTTAAATAAGTAATCGGGTTCGATATCGGATATGAGGATAGCAATACCAGTAAGTAATGGCTTCGTCTCCGGACCTGGTGAGGGCGACGAGGTATGGATAATAGAGATTAATGATGATAGTGGTAATTACAGGGTAATTGAGCGATATGAAAACCCGGCAAAGTATGCACAGCAGGTCAGGGGCGTTTTCATGCTAAGGAGCGTGGTTGAGCATGGAGTTAATACAGTAATACTTTCCGAAATCGGGGCTCCAGCCTATAGGTGGGCTGTCGAGAGGGGGATTAGGATATACATATTTGAGGGCCGTGTTGAGGATGCGATCAAGTCCTTTATTGAAGGTAAATTAACCGAGGCGCAGGGACCAGCGCCTGGCCACCATCACGGGCGGCATGGCCACCACGGTGTTCACCATAGGCATGCTGAGGATGTTGGGAATTATGATTTCCTAAGGCCCTACGTGAGTAATGGTATGGTAATTGCCGACCTAGGATGCGGCGATGGGTATTACTGTAATTTCTTCAGGGACTACGCATCAAGGCTTTACTGCGTTGATATTGATGAGGCGGCCATTGAGGAGGTTCGTAGGAGGTTCAGTAATTATGGGAATGTAGTTATACTTAATGAGGATGTTACCAATACATCAATACCAAGCGGTAGTGTTGACCTGGCATTCATGTCCAACGTATTTCATGACATTGAGGATAAGGAGGCAGCCGTTAAGGAGGTAAGTAGAATCCTGAGACCTGGTGGTAGGCTATTAATTATTGAGTTTAAGAAGGACGTGTTGTTCGGACCACCGTTTAAGCTGAGCCCCGATGAGGTTGAGCAGTACTTCAGTAGGGAGGGCTTTGTCAGGGAGGGTTATGCCGAGGTCTCTCCCTACCATTACATTCTCATCCTTAAAAAGGTTACGTGAGGTGTGGGTTGGGTATACCCTAATTATGGTTTAAATATGGGCATGGTTAATTAAAATACTGATGAATGGTGGTTCAGGGACCAAGCTGGCTTGTTCGGTATGAGGACGTAATTGGTGAATTGAGGCACGTGCTCTATGAATTCGAAAATAATGGCATTGATTTTCAATCCTTCATAAATGGGATAAACAAGTCACTAATTAGTCATGGGTATAGCCCCATTAGGGTCGTGATTTCCGACTTCATTACAAGCCTCTTTAATGCATATGCCATGTACGCGCCGCGTAGGCCGACACCCATTATATACGTGTCCACCGAGCTCATGAGGAAGCCGAGGGCATTACTCGGTAGGGTGTTGATGCATGAGGTGTTTCATCACGTGCTTTACCAGAGACCCCCGTCATTCCTATTTAAATTGGCGCCTAGGAGGGTTGAGCCGCTCATTCTCGTGGCCATGCCGTTAATGATGATCATCATATTTACCCTATTGTTCGAAGCCTTATCACTCAATTTCTTATCTTACGTAGTCATTACTCTATCACTCACTATGTCATTAATAACGGCCATACTAATAAAGGTGTTGAATGAGCATGAGTTGGTGGCTACGTCACTCGTGATTTACCTAATAACGGGTAAATGGGTTAGGGATTGGGCGTATTATCGTAGCGAGGACGCGCTAATAAACGTTGGATGGGACGAAATTACTAAACCCAGGGAGGTTATCGCCGCGTAAATGGTAAAAAGACCCAGCGGTAGGTTGGCTCAATGATTAAGGTCGTCCTACTCGATGTTGATGGTACGTTAACTAGGGATAGAAATACGGAGGCCCTGGACCCAGATGCGGTGGCGGCGGTGCAGGAGATTGTTGGTAATTACGTGGTTGGCTTGGTAACGGGCAACGCATTAATAGTTGCCCAAGCCCTCTCGCGCTACATAGGTTTGCCTAGGGGCTCGCCCGTCATTGCCGAGAATGGGTGCATAGTGGATTATAAGGGGGTAATCAAGGAGTTGTGCGAGGACTTAAACCTGAGGGAAGTCGCGTTAAGGCTTATGAGGGTGATACCGGGTTTGAGACCTACGTATCAATTTAATTATAGGAAGTTCGACATAACGTTATGGGCGCCCGGGGACCCGCATGAATTGGTTAACGCTGTTAGGGAGGAGTTGAGGAGGATGGGCATGGATGATAAGGTTAGGGTTTCCCACAGCGGCTATGCCCTTCACCTGCAACCAATTGGTTCAAGCAAGGCGGTGGCCGTTAAGTACCTGTGCAATATCATGGGTGTGCCCTGTGGCGAGGTTGCTTACGTGGGCGATAGCGATACCGATGTCGAGGTCATGGATGCCGTCGGTTATGGCATTGCGGTTGCCAACGCCGTTGAGGAGCTTAAGAAGAGGGCCAGGATAGTACTCGATAAGCCCAGTGGTAAGGGCGTTGCGGATTTCCTGAGGAATTACCTACCGAGGTTATGACTTCCGGAACATCATGAGCAAGTAATTATAGGCATTCTCAACATTGAAGTTATTCCTAACGAAGTCCCTAAAATCGTCATACCTCCTAACGAAGTCATTGCTCAGCCCAGCCACGGCACTATCCCATAGGGACTTCCCAAGGCCTGCGTTGCCCGCTAACTCAATGCTGAGTGGCACATCCAGCGCCAATGCCGTTATTGCGCAGTCAATGGTTAATTGGCAGGTACTGAGTAAATCCCTCATTTCACCCTTGTTAAATGCATTAATCAGGAGTTGGGTCAATGACGGGGATTTAGCTATTACGAAGTCCACAGTCCTCCTGAGCATTGCCAGGGAAACCCTATGTACCGCATTATCACTAATGCCCTGCGGTACGGCCCACATGCTAATCAGTTCGGGATCGCTCATGACCCTTATGAGGGCGACTTCCCTTAGGACCATAACCCTAGCCTCATCATCCCTCAATCGTAGGAGCTTGCCCGGTATCACGGATATTACTGCCTGCCCCTCGGCATCGATGTACTTCACGGGCCACTCCTCATGGGCCACCTCCTCGAGGTGTAGGGCATCCCTTACCCTATTATGGTCATCGGTTATGTAGACGATGGCATCATCAGGCACCTCAAGTTCCCTAAATGACCACTTAATAATGTCCTTAACCCTATTCAACTCCTCAACTGAGGTCTCTATCAATTGTATTACCTCCACACGACGTGTTATTTATTCAAGGTTAATATTCCTTAATTTCCGGGCATGGATACAACTAATGAGAATCTTAAACAGCGGTAAAAGCTTTTAAAGGAATCGAAACCCCGCCTTTATTAATGGTATTGCCAAAGTACGATGTTGTGTTGACGACAGATCGTTCAATGATGAGTAATTATCATGGCAAGGAGTTCCTGGGATTCGTAACTACAGGCCCCCTCTTCATGACCGTTGGTCCATTTAAGAAGCTTGGCGAATGGATTCATGAGTACATAGCAATGCCTAAGATGAAGGTTGATAAGTACGGTAGGCCTTATCAAGCGCCCTACGGAATGAGGAAGATAGAGGCCGCACTAATTGATGCCGGCATTAGTGCGGCAATAATCGACCCGGACCATGTGCATAAGTACATACCCAACGCCAAGATACTCATGCTTAGTCACCATGATTACTTCGGGCTTAACCCGCCATCATCCACGTGGTCGGCCATTGTTGGTAAGGAGCCATTAAACGCATACTCGTTTAGGAGGTTTATGATGAGGATTAGGCCTTACATAATGGAGGCCAAGGGCAGGAATGGGCTTAGGGTCATTGTGGGCGGCCCATCGGCATGGCAGTGGTTATACTTCCCCGAGCTCATGGAATTCTTCGGCGTGGACACGGTATTTGATGGTGAGGGTGAGAAACTCGTAGTTGACTTAGTTAAGAGGGTCCTCAATAATGAGCCGGTGCCTAGGTACGTGTATGTTGGTGTAAACGATGCGCCAAGCATCGACGAGATACCCACCATTAAGTACCCGGCGGTTAATGGCTTCGTGGAGATCGGCAGGGGTTGCCCAAGGGGTTGCGCGTTCTGCCCAGTTACCCTGAGACCGCTT
>DAXY01000060.1:37375-38678 GCA_002506645.1 Vulcanisaeta distributa
GTGTTGAGCTCAATCCTGACAAGTTGATTAAGCTACATCAACTCGTTAAGAGGTACTACCTAACAATGGCCTGGAGCCACACCACACTCGCCTCGGTATTACTTGCGGAGAAGAAGTACAATAGGTTGGCCACAAAGATTGCGGAGATAATCGAGGATGAGCACCAGGACTGGTGGGGCGCCCAGGTTGGTCTAGAGACGGGCTCGAGGAGGTTGGCCAAGGCGATAATGCCAGGTAAGGCCAGCCCCTTCAAGATTGAGGATTGGTGGGACGTTGTTGAGGAGGCGTTGGGCGTGATGCACGACATCAAGCTCATACCAGCCCTCACGGCCATCGTTGGTATGCCAGGCGAGACTGAGGATGACGTTATGGAGACCATAGAGCTGCTGGACAGGATAAGGCCCTACAGGAGCTTAATTGTGCCAATGTTCTACGTGCCCATGAACCACATCAGGGCTGAGAAGGATGGCTGGATAATTAAGTACAACCTAATGCCCGAGCATATTGAATTGCTTAAGAAGATGTTTGAACACAGTATTTACTGGGCCAGGGACATCGTCAATAACTTCTACCTCAAGGGCCCGCAGTACTGGCCCGTTAGGGTTGCGGTTAATTACTTCATAAACTATGTCGAGAAGAGGGTCAGGGCGCTATACGATAGGCTTGACCAAATAGCCGCTGAGATTAAGAACAAGAGGCTTGTATCGAAGGTAGAGGCCCCGAAGCTCGTGGAGCTCTATACGTCGTCTGAGGAGGATATTGAATAACCGGGGCTAGGGCCTCATTAATTCCCGCATCTTAATTAACTCGTGGTTCGTGAATATTACCCTGGCATCGTTAACGTCCACGTTCCTAAATGCTTCGAAGCTCTCCCACGGATATATAATGTAGACCCACCTGGTCCACCTATAGGCGTAGTAGTCGGGCACGTACTTACTCGATAACGCCTTATAATCCAGCACCGCCGTCCTAACCTCCCTGGCGCCAAGCCTAACCAGCAAGTCCCTGGCAATGCTGAGGGTTGACCCGGTATCACTAACATCATCTATCAACAACACCCTCAGGCCTCTGGGATCGATACTCGGCCCATACTTAATAATAACATCATCCCTGGACCTGCCAAAGCCCCAATGCGACAATTGCATTAGATCCGTAGGTACCCCAAGCATGTCTGAGATCAGCGATGTCAGGACAACGCCACCCTTAGAAATACCCACCAATACATCTGGTTGGAAACCACTCCCGAGGACCTCATGAACGATCTTCACAACACCCCTTTCAATATCCTCCCACTTATACCGAT
>DAXY01000060.1:38807-39553 GCA_002506645.1 Vulcanisaeta distributa
GATAACTACGTGTTCATTGGCAGTACGAGCAAGCACCATACCTATTTAGCGTTGACGTAGCGACATAATCCTCGGCCTAGCATTGATTGTGTTGGGCGATTACCTTAAGGCACGCACGCCATACCTCGCATTGTTAATGCCCGTGGGTTTAAAACCGCATTGGCAAATAGGTTTATTAATAACGCATCCCTACTTACCATGATGTATTTGCAATCAGCAGTTCATGTGGTGCTTCAGGTAGGCACCATAATAGTGGCGGCAATACTGGCAATAATACTGCTAATAATCATCATAGCAATACTTGCATACTCCATTAGGATAGTTCCCGAGTACCAGAGGATTGTTAAGCTTAGGCTTGGTAAGTTCAAGGGTATTTACGGCCCTGGTATCGTGTTCATAGTGCCCATAATCGATAGGCCAATAACGATGGACCTGAGGGTATTATCGATCGACCTATCAAGCCAGAGGGCGCTGACTAAGGATAACGTTGAGGTTACGATAGACGCTGCCGTGTACATGAGGGTCATTGACGCGGCCAAGGCGGTGCTATCGGTTACTGATTATAGAAGTGCCACGGCAACGCTTGGCGCAGCAGTTCTTAGGGACGTAATCGGTATGGTTGACCTAGACACATTACTGACGCAGAGGGAGGAGGTTGCTAAGAAGATAGCTTCTATAATTGATGAGCACGTGAGTCCATGGGGGGTTAAGGTAACGGCAGTTGCGATTAAGGACATAAAGTTGCC
>DAXY01000102.1:0-388 GCA_002506645.1 Vulcanisaeta distributa
GAGGTTGTTGGTGGGCGTCCTGTTCCTCGTCGTTGAGTTATTTTTTCCTTGTTGTTTTTGTTTCTTTGGTTGTTTCTTTGCTTATTCCGTGTTTTTTGCCTATTATCATTAGTTTTGCTAGGAAGGCTGTTAGTTGTATTTCTTCGTCTGATCCCTCGGTTAGTCTGTAGTCTATGTCTGCGGCTGTTTCTGCTATTTCGACCTTTGCGTCGTCGGGTAGGTCTATGGCGCCGCTCATTATTTGCCTCTGTACTGCCCTTAGTATTTCCGTGCCTGAGACCCCGTTTTCGTACATTAGGGTCCTTAGTTTGTCCCTTGCCTTTATGAAGTCTCCGCCTAGGGCTGTGTTTACTAGGTCGATTATGTCCTTCGGCTCTATGTAGCCCAC
>DAXY01000102.1:554-6924 GCA_002506645.1 Vulcanisaeta distributa
GAACATGGCGCACCTGGACTGTATTGGGTCTATTATCCTGGATACGTAGTTTGCTATTAGTATGAACCTGGTGGCGCTGGCGTACATCTCCATCATCCTCCTTAGGGCCTGCTGTGCGTCGGATGTCATGTTGTCCGCCTCGTCCAGTATTATTAATTTATAGGGTGCCTTGCCCATTGGTGCCGTCCTCGCGAATTCCTTGACCCTCTCCCTTATTGTCGTTATGCCCCTCTCGTCGCTTGCGTTTAGTTCTAGCACGTTTTCGCGCCATGAGTCTCCGTAGAGTTCGTGGGCTATGGCTAGGGCCATGGTTGTCTTGCCCGTGCCGGGTGGTCCGTAGAATAGCATGTGCGGCATGTTGCCTGTCCTTAGGAACTGCTTAACCTTCTCCTTCACCTCCTCCTGGTCGATAATTTCATCGATCCTACCCGGCCTGTACTTCTCTACCCAGACGAGTTCCGCAATTGACATTTGTGGTTAGTTGGGCCTGCGGTTAAATAAGTGTTTCTAAATTGTTGTTGGTAATATCACGGCCCTTACCTGGCGCTCGCCGCCACCCTCTCCATCTCGTCCTTCTTCCTTATTGCGTATGACCTCTGGTCGTTTTGTGCGGCGGCCACTATCTCGTCGGCTAGGCACTCCTCTATTGGCTTGGGGTTGTTGAATGAGCATTGCCTAGCGCCCTCGGTTATCCACCTAATGGCCAGGTCCAGCCTCCTGAGTGGTGATGCGTCCACGGAGACTGAGTAGGCAATGCCTCCGTAGATTACCCTGGTGATTTCCTCCCTCGGTGCGGCATTCACTATTGCGTCCACGAGGACCTGTATTGGGTTTTGCCCAGTCCTTAGGTGTATTATTTCGAAGGCCCTCTTCACGATGTTGTAGGCCCTGTGCTTCTTGCCCGTGTTCCTGCCTGGGTGCATTAGTTGGTTCATTAACCTCTCCACGATCGGTATCCTCGCCTTACCGAACTTCCTCCTCTGATACCTACCGCTCGTGTGTGGTAGGTACATGGGCTTTAGGCATATGTACCTCCTGAGGCCTGGGTCCTTAACGACGACGTTTTCGAACGGCCACTTACCAAATAGTTTAATGGGTTCCCCATCCAGCGTCCTTAAGTCCCTTGGGCACTCCTCAATTATTGTTACGCCGCCCACTTGGTACGTTACCGTCCCCTTGGGTAGTGTAATTCCTTGATTACTCATTACGCGGTCTAGGGTTGGGCGCCCTTTTAAAGATTATTCATTGCGTCGCTTAGCCCTTGACCACGCCTATCGGTACGTGCCTCGAGACCCTCCTCGCCATGCCCGTTGCCTCGGCTACCTCGGCCACCTTATCAACGTTCTTATAGGCCTCGGGCGCTTCCTCAGATATTATCTCGCTCTCGGCGGACCTAACGATTATGCCCCTGCTCTCGAGGGTACTCCTGACCTTGTTGGGAGGCAGCATCCTCACCGCAGCCGACCTACTCAGCGTCCTACCGGCGCCGTGGGGTGCCGTGCCGAAGGTTACCTGGAATGATGTTGGTAGTCCGATGAGTACGTAGGATGCGGTGCCCATGCTCCCGGGTATCAACACGGGTTGTCCAATGTCCCTGTACTTAGGCGGTATCTCCGGCCTACCTGCCGGGAATGACCTGGTGGCGCCCTTCCTATGCACTAGGACCTTCCTCACGTGGCCCTCTTCATCGACGGCGTGCTCCTCGATCTTGGCTATGTTATGGGCAACGTCGTAGACAACCTCCAGGCCCAGTTTGTCCGGGTCCTTACCGAAGACCCTCCTGAAGGCCTCCCTGACCCAGTGCGTTATTATTTGCCTATTTGTCCATGCGTAGTTGGCCGCCGCCTTCATCGCTGCCAGGTAGTCCTGGGCCTCCCTGGTGCTCAGCGGTATCGACGCCAACTCCCTGTCCGGCAGGAATAGGCCCCACTGCTTCATTTTGCCCTCGGCAACCCTTATGTAGTCCGTAGCCACCTGATGCCCGAGGCCCCTACTGCCCGTGTGTATGAGCACCATTACCTGGCCCTCCTGCTCAATGCCGAGCCTCTTGGCGAGCTCCGCATCGAATATTTTATTGACCACTTGTATCTCGATGAAGTGGTTGCCGCTGCCCGTCGTGCCGAGCTCATCCTTACCCCTCTCCTTAGCCCTCTGGCTTACCTTGCTTGAGTCCGCGCCCTCGTAATGCCCGAACTCCTCAATGAAGTTCTTATCATCACCCCAGCCGTAGCCCTTGGACAATGCCCAATCAACGCCCTCATCAAGCACCTTGTCCAGGTCGCCGAAGGATAGCTTGAGTAGGCCTGTCTCGCCAACCCCGGCTGGGACTAGCTTGAATATTGTGTCGACGAGCTCCCTGAGCCTCGGCCTAACCTCCTTCTCGGTCAAATTCGTCCTTAGGAGCCTCACGCCGCAGTTAATGTCATAGCCAATACCTCCCGGGCTCACCACGCCGCTCTCCATGTCCATGGCCGCCACACCACCTACTGGGAAGCCATAGCCCTGGTGCGCGTCTGGTAGTGCTATGCTGTACTTGTAAATGCCCGGTAGGCAGGCTACGTTGGCCGCCTGCTCCAGGGTCATGTCCGTCTTCATCTTCTCAAGCAGTGTCTCGTCCGCGAATATCCTGGCAGGTACCTTCATGCATGGCTTATACCCCCTCGGTATTTCCCACACATAATCGCCTACCTTCCTCAATGGCGGTACCATAACCCAGCCTAAATCATTATATTGGGTTAATAAAACTTCGCCCTGCATGCACCGGGTTTAACAAACGTTGGCTTGGCAGTCAGCGCTAGCCCTGCCCACAGTCTCCGGCGTTAAGTAATTAAAGATGTGGCGGTGTGTGCTGTTGTATGCCAATTGATTATAGGGCTGTTGGGCTTAGGGTTGGTTTGGAGATACATGTTCAATTAAACACTGGTAGGAAATTATTCTGTAATTGCCCACCCATTATTAGGAATGATGAGCCCCACTTCAGGGTTGTTAGGAGGTTGAGGCCTAGCATGAGTGAGCTTGGTGAGGTCGACCCTGCGGCCATTTGGGAGTTTAGGAAGCGTAAGACCTTCATTTACGAGGGTTATTACGACACGACATGCCTCGTGGAGTTGGATGAGGAGCCGCCCCACGAACCGGACCCTGAGGCCCTGGAGGTGGCCCTCGCCGTCGCCGTGATGTTCAATGCCAAGGTGTTTGATGAGGTCTACGTGATGAGGAAGACCGTTATTGACGGCTCAAACACCTCGGGCTTCCAGAGGACCATGCTCGTTGCCCATGATGGGTTGGCCAAGTTCTTTGATTATAAGGTGCCAATACAGACAATAGCCCTTGAGGAGGATGCGGCTAGGAAAATTGAGGAGAGGGGTGACGTAGTTGTTTATAGGCTTGATAGGCTCGGCATACCACTCATTGAGGTGTCCACAGGGATCCTCACCTACAGTCCCCAGGAGGTTATGGAGGTTGCCTACTACATTGGCCATAGCATTAAGATGACTGGCAAGGCGAAGAGGGGCCTCGGCACAGTTAGGCAGGACGTCAACGTGTCCATAGAGGGTGGTGCAAAGACCGAGATTAAGGGGGTCCCGGACCTGAGCCTAATACCCAAGGTCATCGAGTACGAGGTCCAACGCCAACTGAACCTGCTGGCAATTCGGGATGAATTGCTGAGTAGGGGCGTTAGGGAGGATTGGTTTGTTAAGGACTTCGTGGATGTCACGGACATATTCTCATCGACGAAGTCCAGCATAATTAGGAGGGTCATTGACGGTGGTGGTAGGGTCGTTGCCGTGAAGGCGCCGGGCCTAAAGGGAGTACTGGGTAGGGAGGTCCAGCCAAATAGGAGGTTTGGCACTGAGTTGGCGGATAGGGTTAGGGCTTGGACCAGCCTGTCCGGCCTAATCCACAGCGATGAGTTGCCGGGCTATGGAATAACGGCTGAGGAGGTTTCCAAGGTCTCCTCCAGGCTCGGCGTGGACTCATTCATACTCCTGGCAGGGGCCTCGGACAGGGACTTGGAGGATGCGGTTGATGTAATTATTGATAGGATTAGGGAGGCACTGCACGGCGTTCCCGAGGAGACGAGGGCCGCCAACCCTGACGGCACGACCAGGTTCATGAGGCCGAGGCCCGGCGCCGCTAGGATGTACCCGGAGACGGACCTTAGGCCCATTAGGATCACCGAGGACATGCTCGCCAGGGCCAGGGCCTTGGTGCCCGAGCCCATCGAGTCCAGGGTCGGTAGGTACATCAGTTATGGCATGAGTAGGGAGTTGGCGATGCAGGTGATTAAGTCGCCGTTCTACGACCTAATTGACTACTTAATAAGTGAGTTCCAGGGCAGGGTTCCGGCCACGTTAATAGCGAACACGGTAGTGAACACCATGAAGTCCCTACAGAGGGATGGCGTTGACGTCTCGGTAATAACCGAGGACCACCTCAAGGCCATATTTAATGAGCTTGCCCAGGGCGTGATAACGAAGGAGGCAATACCGGAAATACTCACGGCATGGTGCAGGGAACCCAATAAGCCAATAATTGACATAATAAGCAAGCTGAACCTTAGGAGACTTAGTTATGACGAGGTTAGGAGGATCGTGATGGAGAGGGCGAGTAAATTGGGCATTAAGGACAGGGGCAAGTTAATGGGTGCATTAATGAGGGAGTTAAGGGGTAGGGCGGATCCATCGGATGTGGAGAGGGCCATTGATGAGTACCTTCGCTCATGAATAAAAGGCCCTTTAGGTGGTGCGCCCAATCCTTGGTAATGAGTACCCCGGCCTTTGACCAAGTGGGGCTTGGCAAATCCATGCCTGCCCGTAGGTCTCGTTGTTAGTACGTGCGCTATATAACCTATATTTCAACAAATATTATTAGTGCCCTAGGCATTAATGGGCTCGATGGGGTATGGGCGAGGATAGGGAGGCATACATAGTCTATTTTAAGAGGACCGCCTTCTCCAGGGTTAAGAGGGAGGATCCGAAGTTCGACGTGTTCTACGACATAAGTGGGCCGACGCTATTCTCGAAATTGCTCGTGAGGGCCGTCCAGGACCTCGGCATAAAACCCGAACAAATAGACCATGTAATAGTTGGTAATGCCCTGCAGGGTGGCGATAACTGGAGCATGGGTGGTAGGATACCCGTGTTCCTGGCGAAGTTCCCAGTGACCATACCGGCCATGGCCGTTGACATGCAGTGCGCATCATCCTTTGACGCAATTGGTATTGGCGCAATGGAGATATGGACGGGGCAATCCGACATAGTGTTTGCTGGGGGTTACGAGCACATGTCGAGGGTCCCCATGTACAATAACCCGTACATACTACCACACCTGGAGTTAGCCACAAACCCTGAGTATGCCATGTATGACATGGCCACCGGATACGTGATGGGACTTACCGCCGAGAAGCTGGCGGCCCTTAAGAAGATAAGTAGGGAGGAGATGGATAGGTGGTCCTACAGGAGCCACATGCTGGCCACCAAGGCTTATGAGGAGGGCTACTTCAAGGACGAGATATTGCCAATCGAGGTCGTCAAGGACGGGCAGAAGATAGTGGTTGATAGGGACCTCAGCGTTAGGCCGAACACGTCAATGGAGGCCTTGGCGAAGTTGCCGCCTGCCTTTAAGCCAGGCGGCGTGATAACGGCTGGTAACTCGGCACCGCTTAACTCAGGCGCTTCATTGGTGGTTTTGATGTCGGGCAGGATGGTTAAGGAGCTCGGCATAAAGCCCCTGGCAAGGATCGTATCCCTTGGCTGGGCCGCCGTTGACCCATCAATAATGGGCGAGGGTCCCGTGCCCGCATCCAGAAAGGCGTTGGCAAAGGCCGGGCTCAGGGTTGAGGATATCGACCTCTGGGAAATAAATGAGGCATTTGCCGTAGTTACATTGAATGCGATTAAGGAATTGGGCATTGATGAGAATAGGGTCAATACAAAGGGAGGGGCCATCGCAATAGGGCACCCACTCGGAGCCACCGGCGCTAGATTAGTTGGTACATTGGCTAGGCAATTGCAGTTGACCGGTAAGGAGTATGGATTGGCAACCGCGTGCGTCGGTGGTGGGCAGGGCTACGCAGTAATAATTCAAAGGGCATAGCCCAGCCACGTAAATGAAGTTGATGTTAGTCCTAAAACAAGGCCTAAATCAATATAATATTATATTAAGGATATTATGAGCTCGGAAGCGCGTTACTGGTCATGTCCCTAGGGCAAGGACGACACCCTAGATGCCGAGCCTAGTATCGCCTGAAAATCCTTATTCCGCGAATGATGGAAAACGCTTTTAAGCAGGGGCATGAATAACCTAACCGCGGCCGTCGTCTAGGCTGGTCTAGGATGGCGGCCTTCCGAGCCGCAGAACCCGGGTTCAA
>DAXY01000102.1:7050-9163 GCA_002506645.1 Vulcanisaeta distributa
ATGCTTTGGTCAAGGCCATGAATTTAGAACCAGTGGCCGTGGCTGAGGCTGTAGGTTGAGCCGGCAATTAACCTGGATGGTTGGTTAATGGCCTTGTGAGGGTGTTTATGTTGGTTATGGGATTTAAGAAGGCCGTGTTGGCAATATTAAGGGGTTCGAGGATGGTTTGGGGATGCGTGGAATGGGGTAATCATTGATGAAGGCCTTTTGGATTCGTGCTATTTTTATTCGTTCTATTACGTTTGGCTTAATTAATGCGTGGAGCACGGCCTTAGTTACGGTTTTAAGGTTAAAATTAAAGTGCTGGGTTATCTTTAGAGCGATGCGCCATGGTTAGTGTGTACCTTGTTCAGCATGGTAAGGCGTTTGATGAGAAGGTGGATCCGGAGAGGAGGTTAACTCCCGAGGGTGTTTCCGAGACTGAGCGTGTTGCGAGGTTCCTGGGCGGTGTTGGGGTTGCCGTTACTGAGATAGTTCATAGCGGTAAGGCTAGGGCTAGGCAGACTGCCGAGATAATGGCTAGGTACCTGGGCGTGGGCAGTGTTAGGGAGGTTGATGGTTTGAACCCAAATGATGACCCGAGGATTTGGTTCGAAAGGATTTCGGGGCTTAGCCACGACATAATGATTGTGGGCCACCTACCGCACCTCAGCCGCCTAACCTCACTCCTAATTATGGGCAATCCCGATATTAGGGTTGTTGAGTTTAGGTACTCGGGCGTCCTGAAGCTTAGTAGGGTTGAGGGTGGTTGGGTGATTAATTGGTTCATAACACCGGACCTAGTGCGCTAGGCCCTCCTCAATTCCCTGGGCGTCTTCAACCTCAAAATTATTTCCCTAGCCTCCCTACCACTCCTCGCCCTAGCAATTATTGAGGCCTCCTCAATGCGCATTACATAACCGCAGTATGGGCATTGATGCGTCTTCGCCGTCTCACGAACCACGGAGTAATTACCACACCTTGGACATGCAATGACTAGGTACATGGCCGCACTACCTCATTGGCTTGGGAAATAAATTGCTTTCCAGGCCTTAAGGTCGGTGGTAGGGGTGGGTGAAAGCAATATATATTCTCCTCACTTAGGTTCGTGCTAATTTATTTTGACCATTTGCCCCTAATAAAAGTAATTTAAATTTCCCAATGTGCAATTAAGTACTGAAGCGATAGGAGTGTCTGGAATAAAGGTTCTGAAAAGGAGTGGGGCTGTGGAGGACTTCTCGAGGGATAAACTACTTCGATCACTGAAGCTCGCCGGCGCGCCGGACCCTGACTCAGTAATTAATGCGCTCAATGTTAGTGGCGCGGTGCCGAGCTATGAATTATCGGATAGGGTTCAATTAATCATGCTTAACTTGGTGACTGACGACATTAGGTGGCATGATGCGGCTAGGAATTACCTACTGTGGAGTGTGTATAAGGAGGTGTGGGGTAAGGGCGTTGTTAAGGCGATAGATGAGGGCAGGGCCGATTTTGAGGATGTGTATAGGGAGGGCTTTAGGGCGTGGTTTAGGACTGGGCTTGAGCTTAGGGTTTGGGATTCGGAAATGAGTGCCTGGTATGCGCAGCACATTGATGAGTTGGCCAAGTACCTGGACCCAGGTAGGGACCTCCTCCTAACGTATAACGGCGTTAGGACGTTAATGAGTAGGTACCTACTGAAGAGGCTTGATGGTACATTCTTCGAGGCCCCGCAGTACATGTGGATGAGGACCGCCATGGGCGTCGCATACGCGGAGCTTAGGTACGGTGGTGACCCAATAACCTGGGCGAGGAGGTTCTACGACATGATGAGCCAGCTCAGGTTCATACCCAACTCACCAACGCTCTACAACGCAATGACGAGGCTGGGCCAACTATCCGCATGCTTCGTGGTCCCGGTCGATGATTGCCTATCCGTGGAGAGCGACACGAATAAGGAGGATCCGGAGTGCAACTTCGGCATAATGGATGCCCTGAGGCTCGCGGCCTTGATCTTCCAGTCAGGCGGTGGCGTGGGTTACAACTTCGGCAAGCTAAGGCCGGAGGGGGACATAGTGAGGAGCACCACTGGAATAGCCTCCGGCCCACTGAGCTTCATGAAGCTCTTCGACACGCTCGTGGACACGATAAAGCA
>DAXY01000102.1:9224-9611 GCA_002506645.1 Vulcanisaeta distributa
GAGCTTAAGGACGTCCAACTACAGAACTTCAACATAAGCGTGACCATTGACGACTACTTCATGCAGAAGGCCCTAAAGGGCGAGGACGTCTACCTAATAAACCCGAGGGAGTGCCCATGCCTATACAAGACCTGGGGCGAGGAGTTCATTAGGTGCTACGAATCCTGCATCGAGGCCATAAGGGCTGGCAAGGTGAGGATATGGAGGAGGGTTAACGCCAAGGAGCTTTGGGACAAGATAGTGAAGTCCGCCTGGGACAGCGGCGACCCAGGGCTTTGGAATAGGGACTTGGCCAACTATATAAATAATGAGAAGCTGCCCGGCGAGGTAATAAACGCCACAAACCCATGCAGTGAGGAGTCGCTCTACGATTTCGAGAGCTGCAAC
>DAXY01000102.1:9678-15811 GCA_002506645.1 Vulcanisaeta distributa
TGGACGACGTAATTGATGTTAATAAGTTACCGCATGAGAGACTTAGGAAAAGGGTTCTCGAGACGAGGAGGATCGGCCTTGGGGCCAATGGCCTCGCCGACACCTTAATAGCCCTAGGCCTTAGGTATGACTCACCACAGGCAATCGCGGTATCCAATGAATTGGCCAGTTTCATAGCGAGGATGGCTGTTAGGGCTAGTATTGAGTTGGCTAAGGAGAAGGGCGTTTACCCAGCGTATAAGCATAGTGATTGGGCTGAGGGCGTACTGCCGTGGACGAAGCATAGGGAGAGGCTTGAGAAGTTCTCGAGTGCGGTGGATAAGGGCGCCGTTGAGGAGTACATGAAGACCCTGGAGGCTGGCTATAATGACCAGAGGGTTAGGTCCATCATTGATGGTTCAACGGCGGTGCTTAGAGGATATAGGGCGTTGGATGGTGACTTATCGATTGACGTGAGTACCATAGGCATTAGGAATGGTTCGATAATGAGCATAGCCCCTGAGGGCTCGAGAAGCCTCATCGCTGGCGTGAACTCAAGCATTGAGCCCCTCTTCGCCATCGCATACATTAGGAACTTATCCATTGGCAAGCTAATTGAGTATAACTACACGGCCCTCAAGCTATTAACGCAGACGAAGACTCTGGATGAGCAGACCAGGAGGTTCGTTGAGGAATACGGAATACTGCCTAGGGACCACCCATTGGCTGAACTATTGAGGACTGCCCACGAGATTCATTGGAAGTGGCATGTTTACATGCAGGTGACTTGGGCGAGGTGGAATGACTCAGGCGTTAGCAAGACAATTAACATGCCGAGCAACGCGCCGATGGAGGATGTGGAGCGGGCATATAGGCTTGCCTGGCTGCTCAACGCCTTCGGGATAACGGTATATAGGGACAGGAGCAAGTCAGTGCAGGTAATATACACGGGCGTTAAGGGTGCTGAGGCCAAGCCTACGGTTGAGGTTGAGGAGGTCAGGGTTGAGGCAAAGCCCAAGGCTGAGGCTAGGGCGAGCTATACGTCGTTGTCCGCGTTAAAGGATAAGTTGGTCAGGATTAAGGGCAATGGTAGTGAGAGCATTGAGGAGGAGATGCAGGAGGAGCTTGGGGAGACTGACGACCCATACTGCAAGACCGGTGCCTGTGGTTAAACCTCAATTAATGGCATTCTCCCTAAGTATGCCCTTGCTCCTAGCCTCCTCAAATAATTCATTAAGCACATCCCTGTAATCCCTCTCACCAACCTCAACCTCGTCCATGTGCCTCTCAACGGTCTTGGTCCTATCCTCACTAACTAAGTCGCTGAACTCCCTCCTCTCCTCGGTTAGGTACTTATAGACCTGACGCCCAAGGCTCGTGGGTATGACATACCTAGTCCTCCTGCCAACAACCAATGCGTAGCGCCTCTTCAGTATTATATCGACGATCTTCGCGTAGGTGCTTGGCCTGCCAATGCCCCTCTCCTTCATCATCGCGATTATATCGCCCTCCCTAAGCGGTGGTGTCCTACTCACCCTCTTGATGTAGTCTATACTGGCTATGCCGTACTCCCCAGGCACCAGTTCTTGATACTCCCTACCCTCTATGTAGGGCCACATCTTCGTGAACCCAGGCTCCAACACCTTCGAGACCCTCTCCACCTCCTCCTCATGCGCACTCACGCCATTGAGGTATATGCTTATCTTCAGTTTCTCCTTCAAAACCCTGGCGCTGCTCATCTGGCTCGCCATAAACCTCCTGAATACTAAGTCATAAACCCTTAGGTGGTTTGCCGTGACCTTAATGGCCAATTGCAGTAAGCCGGTGTTTAGTAGGTTCCTGAGGTCGTCACTGTCAATGGGCCTAGTGGGCCTTATACATTCGTGGGCCCCAACCTCCTTACCACCCCAGGCCCTGCCCACAAAGTAGCCACTCCCAACCTTCTCGCTTATGTACTCCTTCGCAATGCCGATGCCCACTGTCGACACCCTCGTACTGTCGGTCCTGTGGTACGTTATGAGCCCTGATTCGAATAACTCCTGGGCAATGGCCATTGTCTGCTCAACGCTCAGCCCAAGTATGTTTGCTGAGTCCCTGAGCAAGGCATCGGTCGTGTACGGCGGCATTGGGTTCAGTTCCTCCACCTCCTCCCCAACCTTAGTCACCACCACCTTAACCTCGGAATCCACGGGCTTGCTCCTATGGATGGCCCTGAGAGTCCTTATCAAGTCCTCATTACTGGGTGGTATGTTTAATCTCAACTTCACGCCGTTACTCAGCGTAATAGTTACTGAGTAGACCTTATCCTTCCTACTCTCGTCATACCTCTCTATTATCCAGCCGAGGACGGGCGTCTGAACCCTACCTGCTGATAAAGTCCTCCTACCGAATTTCTCCTGAACAATTTGGCTAAGCCCAAACCCAATCCACCTATCCTCAATCCTCCTAACCAATTGCGCCTCAACCATGCTTAGGTTTATGGTCCTCGGGTTCATGATAGCGTCTATTATTGCCTTCTTAGTGACCTCGTGAAACTCGATCCTAACGATATTACTCACGTAGGGCCTAAGCATCATGTAGACATCCCAGGCTATCTTCTCACCCTCCGAGTCCGGGTCCGTGCCTATCATTACTTGGTCAACCTCGGTGGCTATGTCCCTCAACGCATTCACTATGTCCATCGCATCGACCAGTTTAACGCCGTGAATCCTGCACACATCAACATCCTCAGTATAGGTCTCACCACCAACGGGGCACCTCTTTATCGTGCCGTATATGGGCACGAAGTCATTATCGGCCTTAAGTATTCCGTAGTAATCAACGACCTTCCCAGCCTGTAGTGTTCGCGTGATATCCTTAACATCCAATGGACTGGCGGGTATTAAGTCCCACATGTGCCCCTTGGTAGCGGTTATCAGCAGATATAGGTTGCCCAAGGTGGCTTCATAAATTATTAATGGGCCAACCTCCCTCCTGGTTGGTACCCCGAAGAAGCTGGCTATGGTCCTCGCCTTCGTGGGCGACTCCACAATGACGAAGGCTGTCCTCAACGGGTCCCTCTCGAGGAATTGATTGGGTATCTTCCCAAGCATTATGTCCCTAATTAATCCCCTCTCATCCCTAATCCTCCTCATTAAGCCTTCAATATCCACCTCATTAATGTCCTGAAACCTAACATCCTCAAGCCTATACCTAAGGTTCTTAATCAAGCCATTAAACACCTTCTCATTATCCACGACAAGTACGGACAGGCCCTGGGACACACCACCGACATAGAGTCTCGATGTCCTACCGCTGCCCTGAATGTACGTCGTCACGTCAGGGATGATTATGTAAAGCTCGCCATTCCTATACTCAAGACCAACCTCGTTGGACTGCTCTATCGCCTTCCTAATCCCCTCATCACCTAGTAATTTATTCACTAGATCCACGGCATCCCTAATTACGTCAGCCGCGTACTTATCAAACCCGGTCAATTCCTTACCCTCCTCAATGGCCTTCAGGAGGTTATTGACTTGCTCCTGGTTGAGTGCCGTTAAATTCCTAAGCCTTGCAATGACCCTATCAACATCATTCCTCAGGTACTGTGGAACGACATTCCTAATCGTGAATAAAAACATTAAGTACCTCACTGGCGTAAATTCCTCAAGTTTAAGCCTAAACCTCATGCGCGGGACTCCCATGAAAACTACATATGTGATCCTTTGCGGTAAGTCAATGCCCCTGACCAGGGATGACCTCGACGTTGCGAGGCCTATCAGTACGTCTATTCTACCCTCAACGAAGTCGTTAAGTAATGACTTACTTGGCCTTAGGTAGGATGCGGCCTTAACCCCGTTGCTATTCAATGCCCTGAGCAGTTCATCAACGAGGTCCTTAAGGTCCGGCGGCACGTAGATTATCCCCCCACCACCCAGCCTCCTCACCAACTCAACGGTTGTGCCCACCAGCGAGTCCCTGGGCCTAACGTAAACATCAACAACATTCCTCAATCCCTCGGCCCTACCGCCCGTCTCAAAGCCCAGGAATTCCCTGAATAGGAACAACCTCGCGGTCTTCCTCATCCTCGTTAACGCTCCAGAGGCTATTAGTATGCCTATGTTGTTGCTCCTTACGTAATTCGTTAATTCCGCGCTCAATTTCTTGATATCCTCCCTGAGCCTATTAACCTCCTCCTCACTTGCCCTAAGCCTAACCGCCCTCCTAAGCTTCTTCATTAGGTCAACCACCGTGAGAGCCTTTCGAAGGGCCTCATCACTAATACCGAGCAGTAGCAATAACCTATCGATGTTCCTGCTCGATGCCCTTAGGACGCTATCAACATCATCAACGAAGATTAGGGAAAACCTATATCTACTGAGTAGGTTCATGTGCCTTGGTAGGAAGGCGTTGGTTATTATCAATATGTCGAAGTTCCCATCCTCAATAGCCTTCATGGCATCTGCCAACTCCTGCTTGGATAGTATTGATGATGCCATCACGATCCTCACGTTGGCGCCCACCTTAGCTGAGTATTCGCTCAGTCTCCTATGGACATCATACGCCAGGGTGGATGTTGGGACGACAATCAACACCCTACCCCTCCTCCTCAAGACCATGTATAGGGACGCAACCATGCCGAAGGTGGTCTTACCACTCCCAGTTGGTGCAACTATTGCGAAGCTCTTACCCTTAATAATCCTCCTGGCCCAAAGCCTCTGGGCACCCCACATGTTTGTGCCTATTATCCTCCTGAACATCCCCGCGAATTCGTTGTACTCATTAACCATGTTCTCCAGGGCCTTGAGCCTACCTATTGTGCCGAGCCTCTCCAGCATGTTCAGCACCTCTATCGTGCTGGCAACCCTCCTCGGTACCTCAGGTAGGCACTTATGGCAAGGTAGCCCAGAGGCGAGCCTATCCGAGGTTATGTCACCTCCGCAGTTTGGGCATGCCCTACGATAAATCACTAACGGTTGCCTATCCATCTAATCCTTCACCACATTAACTAAAGCCCTTAATAAACATTCGTGCCAACGGGCATTCTTGATTGTTAGTATTAAATATTGATATTACATTGGTATTTCTTGGGTAGTATGTCGGTTAATACGGGGGGTATACAGGACTATGTGCGGTACGTGTACATAATGTCGCTAGTGTCCGCCCTGGCCATGGCAATAGCCGTGGACTACGTATTAACTGAACTGTGGATATACGGCACTGCCGACTTAACGATACTCGTAGTAACGCCGGTATTCATGTTCATGTTCTCCATGCTCGTTATCTCGTCAATATCAATGATTAAGCAGTTGAGGGGTAACTTTGGCTCCATGTCGTCAAAGGCCAAGGCGCTCATGATTACCTACATCACGTTCTTCATGATGGCGCTGATATACTTCACATACATATCGATAGTGCACTACGCGGGCCTGGGCCTCACGATCTCGGATCCGCAACTAGTTGGTGATCATTACCTAGGCTTTGGGCTTGCCCTCTACGACGCTGGCCTGCTGACGATGTCGTGGCAATTAATCGAGGACTTACTCAATAATAAATTATCATCATTGTATAAACTCTTCATCACGATGTTTAGGCCACCCCACGATGAGGATGATGACGATACAATAATAATTAAGTGAATCAAATCCCTAGGCCATTGGTATTACATGGTGCGCGGGGCAGCAGGGCTTTAAAATGGCACTAATGAGGATGTACTGAGGTATGCGCATTGCTGGTTTAGTCGCTGATTTATTAATGAGGACGTGCAACGCAAGTTCGGTGGAGAGGCAGCCATTTATTGATGGGTCTAGGTACATGATTAGGTTCAGCGATAACCACAACATGGAGGTCCACCTAATCGATAAGGGCGGGAGACTCTTCGCAGAGTTCTGGATCAGCACATATGCAACGCCGCTGATGATAATTGAGTATATGACGGACATAAAACCATTAAGTATATGCGAGGAAATATGCGAATTAATACGCATAATAAATGAGTCACTGGCGAGACAGGCCGAGAAAATAAACAAGGCCCCGACAATCCAACCCAAGTAATGACTCGCCATGGGACGGCAGCGTTTAGGTATTTTGTAGCGGGGTTGGGTGATGTATTGCCATGTGACTTATTAGTTGGTGAATTATGGCCTATTGGTGGCCACCGTTTCCAAGGACCATG
>DAXY01000102.1:15848-16369 GCA_002506645.1 Vulcanisaeta distributa
ACCCCTAGGAGAACGGCTTAGGTAATCGAGTATGCCCCCTTTCCTAACCGTTGTTGTTCCTGCACCTGGTGTTAAGTCATTAATCAGTATCTTGATTAGGTCGTCCCAGGCCAGGGTATTCCTTATGGCCCAGTCGATTAGTTCCTGGGTGTGCTTGCTCAGTATTGAGAGGAACCTCTGCCAACTAATCCCCACCCTACTCAATTCCCTATTCCAGTGATTCCATAAGTACCTAGCAACCTCATTACCAAACCACACGGAGAATGAGTCGCAACCGGGCCCTGTGCACACGCTCCTCCTCTTGACTATCCTATCCTTAATGTCCCCAGGCTCCGGCGGTATTTGGAGGGTCATTCAGTACCTACCTTATGCTGAAGTGGTATTATATTAAGCTACTGCCTGGGTATTACGAATAATCCCTAGGCACTTGCTAAGTCATCAATTAACCTCCTACCACTTATTAATAACCACCCATCCTCATCACTCACCACCTCACCGTTATGCTCATATCTACGCAGTAG
>DAXY01000102.1:16396-17087 GCA_002506645.1 Vulcanisaeta distributa
AAGTACCTATTCACATTCTCAATGTCCCTGAGTAGGAACTCAACGGCGTTTGGGTGGTTCGCCTTAACGGCGCTCCCCCAGTCAATTATTACTAACTCATTGCCCGTATTCACGATATTGTACTCGCTTAGGTCGGCATGTATCACGTTGCCCAATATGAATGCTCTCTCTATGTACTTAATTATCGTTAAGTATGCCGACTCAGGGTCTTCGGGCGGTTCATCCTTAATCAATGGCGCTGGTACACCGCTTGTTCCCCTATAGCTTATGAACTCCATAACAAGGATATTCCTGTTAAAGGCTATTGGCTTGGGAACCCTAACCCCCGCATTATAGGCATCGCTTAGGTTGCTGAATTCCTTCCTACACCAATACTCAATGAGCTTCCTCGTGTTGGTGATCCTGGCACCACTAAACCTTGGGTCACCAAGTAAGTACTTGTACCTACCCCTGATGAATTGGGCAGTGGATGTGTAGAAGATCTTCAATGCAATGTCGGTACCGTCCGGGGCCCTGGCCCATATCACCTTGGCCTCCTTACCCTGGGCCACGGGTCCGTAAACCTCATCAACAACCTGCCTATTCATCAACTCCCTCAATGCATCTATCGTGTATTGATTAAACACATCATCGACAGTCTTCAATTGATCAACATCCTTAATCCTAAACCTCCTACTCTCTACCCTCTCCC
>DAXY01000010.1:0-3360 GCA_002506645.1 Vulcanisaeta distributa
GATTTTCATCACGGTCCTCCAGTGCGGCCTGTCGAGACTACCCGTGGTGTCTATGTATACCTGCTTAATCTCGAGGAACTCCTCAAGGCCGTATAGACCTAGTTCACGGCCAATACCTGATTGCTTATACCCTCCCCATATGCCCTCCGTTGGCTGTGTGTAGGCGTCGTTTATCCACACCGTACCTGCCTGGAGCTTCCTGGCCACCCTGAGGGCCCTTGCTGGGTCCTTAGTAAATATTGATGCCGTTAATCCGTAGATCACGTTATTCGCTATCTCAATGGCCTCCTGCTCCGTCTTGAACGGTATAACCGCAATGACCGGGCCAAAGATCTCCTCCTGGGCCAGCCTACTCCTTGGGTCTACGTCATCGAAAATCACAGGGCTTACGAAGTACCCCCTATCGTAAATCCCACCGCTCAGTTTACCACCGTCTAGGGCGACCTTGAAACCGGCCTTCTTACCGAAGTCTATGTAACCGAGTACCTTCTCCTCCTGTGCCTTAGATACCAGCGGCCCCATGTCCGTGTTGTCCTCAAGTGGGTAACCAATCACCAAGCTCTTGCTAACCTCCACTAGCCTATTCACTAACTTATCATGAACGCCCTCATGAACCAACACCCTACTTATTGCGCCGCAGGCCTGCCCAGTATTCCTAAGGCCGCCAAAGACTATGGCCCTAACCGCCTCCTCAATATTGGCATCCTCAAAGACAATGCCTGGGTTCTTACCACCGAGCTCGAGACCAACCCTCTTAATGCCGGCCGCCGCCTGCTGCATTATGAGCTTCCCCGTAGTCGTCTCGCCGGTGAAGCTTACGTAGTCAATCCTCGGGTGCCTAACCAACTCATTACCGACGGTAGCCCCAGGCCCATAGATCACGTTAACAACTCCCCTGGGGAGGCCGGCCTTAGCTAATGCCCTATAAATCTCCATGGCGCTCATGGGCGTGTAGCTGGCCGGCTTCCAAACCACAGTACACCCAGCCGCGAGTGCCGGGGCTATTTTCCTGGCGGCCTGCGTCATTGGGAAGTTCCACGGTGATACGGCGGCGACAACGCCAACCGGCTCCTTAAATATCAGCGATACGTTACCGTTACTCAGCACTATTGAGTCGCCGTATATCTTGTCCGCTAGCCCTGCGTAGAATTCGAAGATCTCGGCTGCGGCTAGTACGTGGGCTCTGGCCTGCCTTATGGGCATGCCATTCTCTAGGGCCACGGTTACGGCAATCCTCTCGGCCTCCTCCCTAAGTATCTCCGCCGTCTTATATAATACCTTAATCCTCTGCCTATAGTTCGTGACCCACCCGTACTTATCCTTATCAAAGACATCCCTGGCCAGGTCAACGGCCCTATTGAGGTCGTCCGTGGACGCCTCCTCGATTATGGCTATGGTTTGGTCGAACTGAGCCGGGTTCTCCCTTGTGAAGGTCTTACCCTTACTCGAGGATACCTCCTCACCATCTATAAACAGCTTAACCCTAACGGGTATTTCTATGGTGAACTTCCCATAGGATATCGTAGGCATCAAATGCGCCTAATAAAACACTTTAATATAAGTATTACCTCTCAGCACTAATTATCTAATTATATAATGGCTTTATATATTATATTAATCAACGATATAATTCGTAACTTGCAAATTTATTCATCATTTACCATAGTTACATTCAATAATATTCTCCGAAGGCGCTGATGTGTAGTAATTAAATAATGTATCAGCTGGGTTTCTAGACACCAATATTATGACCTCATCAGGGCCACTGGCGAGGTCTATGAGGAAGTGTACTAGGTACTCGTCACCGCCCCTATAGATCCTTGCCGTTATGCCTCGGTAATTACTCGCCGTTAACACTCTACTCGTCACGTAATTAATCAATTGACTAACCCCGTCACAGCCATTACTTATCATGAGAATTACCTGGTTGGGGTCTAGGTCGGTCACCCGCCTGTACTCCTTACCGTGGTAAACCCAAACTAGTGATGAGGGTTGGTCCATGGATCCCCACATTAGGTCCTGGGCGGGTTAATAAGCATCATGGTAGTAATGTCAAGGTCCTCGCAGCCTAGTTATCATGCAATGAGGCGTAGTGCCTATTGAGAGCCTCATACAATTCCTCAATCACTACCTCAGGGTCTTTAAGCCCGATGAGCCTCGCCACGGCTAAGTCCAGCTCATATCTATACCCCTCACCGATTTGTCTCCACATGGGTGGTAATTGCCTATCCAGCAACTCATCAACAATGCCAACCACCTCCTGGGCGGCTTCTCCACCCACGTTAATGCTTATCATAGGTATTTCCAAGTAATCCCTCTCGAGCAGTCTCGTCCATGTATCGGATATCTTCCTACCAAGTAGCACGAGCATTGATATGAAGATCGTACTATTGAACCAACCAATGAGTAGCTTAGACAATTCATTATCCACCCCTCTCACGATGTAGAAATTCTTGGATGCAGCCACCTCCTCCTCACTATAGTTCGCGAACACCCCCCTATCCCTAAAGAGGAGGTCTACCTTGTCGGGTATGAAGACGTGGCCAAAGGGCCTCTTCGTCATGACCTGCCTATAAACGTGGCTATACCAAAACCTTCCATGGGCATTCATCGCAGGTTTAGCTACGCCAGAATCAACGCCCCACCTTATGTACTCCCTCAGGCCGTGCGGCAGCTCCTCAATGTTTAATGGCGGTATTGAGACCATGTACGTATTAACATCGGCCCTAATCTTACGACTGTAAAGGCTTGGTTTACGGAGTGCCTTGATTAGGAACTCCCTGGGTATTTCTAACTCTCCTCCAGGTCCCCGTAGCAGGACGTAGCTACCTCCCTCCTCAATCCCCCAATGCCTATTTGGTACAAAGAAGAAGTCAGGCCCATACATTTCTATCCCCCTTACCAATCGGGCGCCAGGCTCATCAACCCAATACGTCAAGGTACTATTGCTTAACCCCTGCTTAATTACGTTAATAATAACGTCCCTAATGCCATACTCCTCAAAAAGCACCAACCAATTCCTATCCAGGAACTTCGGTAACTCACGTAGGTTTACCATGGGGTGGTTACCCGCGCGATTCATAACATCGCGCGCGATGCCCTCCACATCCTCATTAAGCCTAATGAACATGGCCAATGATGAGCCTCGCCGTTTAACGGCTACTAGTATTAACTCCTTAAAGCCGCTATCCTCTGAGAATGAAGCGCCTGCGTCATTCTCAATCAATGCATACACGTCATACCTCTCCCTCAGTAATTTCTTGTAGCCAACGCCGTAACTTGCGTAGAACGTTGAGGCGGGTAGCACCGAGATCAATAGGCCATTTTCGCTCAGGGCATAGTCGCAGAGGAACATTGATA
>DAXY01000010.1:3426-4205 GCA_002506645.1 Vulcanisaeta distributa
CTAGTGAAGGGTGGGTTCGTTAGAATTACATTGGCCCTGGGAAAAGCGCCGTTGGCGTGAGGTAATGATTGCTCTATCCTCCCCGGTAATTCCCTAAATGCGTCGCCGACCACCACATTCACCAAGTCCCTCCTACCTCTCATTGCGTCGAGCAACGCCGCGTAGGCCACCAGCGCAGGTAGCGGTAATGGTTCTATCCCCCACACCATGTTAATGCGGTTTGGCCCAACCGCACTTATCGCCTTCGTCAAGGTAATGCCGGAACCAAGGAATGGGTCGGCGAGCACGAAATCCCCATCCCTCGCCCTTAGGAACTCCCTCACTATGCTTGCCATGAACCTGCTCGCCCTGTCCACGGTGTAGTAGGCAGCGAACCTCTTCCTCACGTCCTGCGGTAGTAGCTTCTGAACCCTCACTTGACCCTCCCCAATCGTCATCATTGGATGCTCGGCATCAAACTCCAACATCCTTAACTCCCCAGGGCTTAATAGTCTCAGGCTTGGAAGTACCGGCGCTCTCCACCTCATTAATGACGTGATACCATCTGCGTACTTAAGCAGGGTGCCTAGGCTCGCAATGAGTATTTGATAGCCCTCCTCATTAGCGGGTTCTATCCCTAACTTCCTCAGTATTCTCACCCTATCCTCAACACCCATCACTACGCCCTATCCACCCATAACGAAGTAACTAATTATTTATATTAATCACGAACTAATCAATAACGCGGCTCCATAGGTGGGGCTAAGCATGGGTTGGGATGTATGTGCAGGGCGTGATTA
>DAXY01000010.1:4239-5225 GCA_002506645.1 Vulcanisaeta distributa
TGGACTATGCGTATTATTGCGCACTGAGCATGAAGTTGATCATATTACTGATTAACGCGTGCCTATTCATTATGCTTTGGGAACTACCCATTAGTGAGTTTGCCCTGGGCCACTTGAGGAATACTATGTAGTCGAGCTCGTTAGGTATTATCGCAAAGCCCGAGTCCCTTATGCGCGGCCTACTTATTATCCTGTTGAATGTCTCCACGTGAGTCTCATAGTACGTGTACCTATGCATGAGTATTGCATAGTCAACGCCATCCATTAGGTAACCCTCCAACGCCGAGAAGCCCCTATGCACCGTCCTGCCCGGGTCAATTACCCTATGCGCAATTAATTTCCTATTCTCCGTTATTGCGAGGATATCTATTGGGTTTTTGAACACTATGGTGTTCATGACCCCGAGGGACCTAACGTTAGTGCTTACCTGAGAGACCCTACCGACTAGGTAATAATCAAACCGCCTTATGGCCGATGCCGTTGACTGTATTAAGTCGTCACAAGGCTCCTCAACGACCTCCTTAGTGCTGGGCACCCTCATCACCATTGGGCTTGGGTAAACCAAATCACCGTCATCGAGCATATGGTCATCACCGTAATCGCAGGCTGGGCCTAAATCTACGTAATCGGCTAGGGCCATCATCATTGGCACTTCCACGTGGCCGCTGTCGTTGAGGCGCGCCATTCCATTACTTAGTAGTTCATGGATTATTGAGTCAACCTCTGAGGACCAGTCAGTGATTATCACCGTGCCCGTGGACAGGACCTCCGCCTGTACACCCTCCATGAAGCCGTACCTCAACCACCTGCAGAGGATGGGCTTAGTTGATGGGCCCATTTTTGATAATTTACTGATGACCATCATTGGATAATCATTACTTCCATGATGTGGAGTAATTAATTGATTGGTCTCCTTTATCGATTTACCTAATTTGTCAAATGGCATTCAAGCCACGGGAATCGAAAGTGCTTAAATTCCTTTCCCT
>DAXY01000010.1:5270-8748 GCA_002506645.1 Vulcanisaeta distributa
CCAATCACGATTCATCTAAGTCCTGGCTCATCACCGGGATTATGAAGTGCGTGAAGTAAAAAACCTTTATCGCAGTTGCGGAGAACTACTTATAAGTGGGATGGGAATCCCGCATCAGTGCTGCTCACGAGGGCCTTGGACGGGGTTCCACGTAGGATAGTGAGCCTCAACCCATCTATTACGGAGTTCCTATTCCTAATAGGCGCCGGCGATAGGGTTGTCGGTAGTGATGTTTGGAGCTACCGACCCAGGGAGGCCATGAAGACCACCAAAATAGGCTCATTCACCTCGGCCGATGCGGAACTAATCGAGAAGTTGAGGCCGGACCTAATCGTGCTCTCATATCCAGTCCAGGGGCGGTTGGTTAACCCACTCAGTAACATTGCTCCAGTGCTGGCGATTCCAATGCCCGTGAACCTAAGCGCGGTGATGAGCGCATTCGAGATGATGGGAAGGCTGATGGACTTGGACGAGGAGGCGCGGAGGGTTGCGGGCATTTACATGGATCTATTAAGACCATCCCTAGACCTGGGCAATACCTTAGTAGTCCTATCGCTGGGGGATTACGTAATACCCTGCGAGGCCACCTACATAGCATCAGCGTTGGATAGGGTTGGTATTAGGTATGTGAGGGGTCTCAAGTGCGTTGAGATTATTACGGGTAGGGATGGCGTCCTGGACATAATTAATAGGGTTAATCCCACGTTGGTGATTTACGAGGGGAAAACCAAGGAGTTTAGGCCGCAAGAGACCGCTTGGATTAATAAGCCGTTACTGCACGTACCAAATGACACCCTCGCCCACTTCGGCCCAAGCCTGCCATTAGACATTCAATTAATAATTAATACCATTAAGAGTGGGGACGCATTCGTGAAGGGCACGTCGAGTATTACGAGACCGGGCCTAAACGATCCCTGGTACAGGCCATACCTATGACTTACCACCCCGGACCCTCCTAAGGCTCGGCCTAACGTAGTTCTTCCAAACCTCACCCGCCACCTTCTTCCCAATCTTCGTCAAATCATAGTAGATGCCTCTACCGCGCCTTTCAGGGTTCCTCTGCTTAACCTTTAGCCAGGGCTTTACGGATGATGTTACCCTACCCTTTAGTGAACCGTGAAACTCCTGCAATAGGCCTAGCTGGACTAGGTGTTGTACGGCCTTCTCTACCTCGTCCTCAGGAACTATCGGTTTCCAACCGGCCGCGCCGAGTAGTCTTCTGGCCAGCAGCCAGGGCGTGTCTGGGCCGTAGTGGTATATGTGCGCCAGTATTTTCTTCTCCAGGTCCGTGAGTTGGTTAATTATTGAGTCAACATCGCTCGACTGCATTCAATGTCTACTTAATGCCTGATTTATATCAATAACTCATGATTGCCTATACCTTCTCCACGTACCCTTGATGACCCATACGGGCTCCTCCTCATGGAATGGCTCCATACCCTCAAACCTCATTTCAGCGAGCACCTTCTCATTAACCTCAACGCCGAGGCCGGGCCTATTGGGCACCCTATAGTACCCATCCTCGAGCTTAACGGCATTATTGATTATGTCCCTCTTCCACTGCGGCCAGAATTCGTAGAAGCTTTCTTGAATGAGTAGGTTATATGTACTGGCATCGAATTGAAGCGTTGCCACGTGCTGTACGGGCCCAAAGGCATTGTGCGGCGCCAATTCAACGCCGTAGGCCTCCGTCAATGCCCTAATCCTACCCATCCCTGTGAAGCCCAGGGCATTGGTTATGTCGGGCTGTAGGACATCGACTAATCCCCTCTCGAGGAGTTGGAGCGCCTCCTCAACACTGATTATCCTCTCGCCAACCGCAATCCTCACGCTGGGTGCCGCGGCCCTTATCCTGGCCAACCCCTCGAAGTTGAGGTCTGGGTGAACCGGCTCCTCAATGAATAATGGGTTGAATTCCTCCATCGCCTTGACCATCCTCACCGCGGTGTTTACGTCGAACCTACCGTGGGTCTCTATCAATATATCCACGTACTTACCCACGGCCTCCCTAACCGCCCTAACCCTCTCCACAGCCTCCTCGAGACCCTCCTCATCCATTTGATCAAAGTATGGGCCAAATGGGTCGAATTTCAAAGCCCTGAAGCCCATGGAGACCACCTCCTTAGCCTTCTTCGCGAAGTCGTCAGGCGTCACACAGTCGCTGTACCAACCATTCGCGTAAGCCTTGACCTTCTCATTGACCAGGCCGCCCATGAATTGGTAAATTGGCGCGCCTAGGTACTTACCCAATAGGTCGTGTAGTGCTATGTCCACGGCGCTGTATGCCGTGGCCGCCTCGAATGATCGGCTGATGTAGAACTCATGCTTATACCACTCCCTGAATAGGTACTCGATCCTGAATGGGTCCTTACCAACGATGAACCTCCTTACCTCCTCGATTGCCTTAACGACTTGGTTAACCCTGAGCGTGGGCACGGCCTCCCCATAACCAACCTGCCCATCACTGGTGACAACCCTAACAATTATTGATACTGAGGCCCATGGGGATGCCTTCGCAGTTGCAAGGTCACTCACTGGGTATACCTCCACATCCCTAATTGTGGCCATACAATCCCAGTGATTGCGCTAATTTTTAAGGATTGATTTTGCAATAGGGATTTAAGGGACCCAATTAATGCGGTGATTAATGGATAGGACCCAATTCATGGTCCTGCTATTACTTACCTTATCATCACTGATGACGGCGCTGGATAGTACAATAGTTATTTTGGCACTGCCGGTGATGATGTCGGCCTTACATGCGGACTTGGCAACGCTTGTTTGGGTAATCCTAATCTACATACTTGCCGTCACGGTATTCTCGACGCAATTGGGTAGGCTAGGCGACTTGAGGGGTAGGGCTAGGATGTTTAACGTGGGCATGATACTCTTCGGCCTGGGCAGCGCATTGTGTGGGTTATCAACTAATGCATTGGAGCTGATTGGCTTCAGGACTGTGCAGGCACTCGGTGGGTCCCTGATGACCAGCAATACCATGGCCATAGCCAGTGACTACTTTAGGCCTGAGGAGAGGGGGTTTGTGTTTGGGACTACGTCAATGGGTTGGAATCTGGGCGCCGTGGTAGGGATACTGGCTGGTGGTATAATAACCACCTTCATCGGTTGGCGCTGGATCTTCTACGTGAATGTCCCAATAGCCATATTCGGCTTCATAATTGGCCTAGCATACCTAAGGGACAGGGGTGTTAGGGTTAGGCAGGAATTCGACGTATACGGTGCAATAACCCTTGGCTTATCACTGGGTCTCCTATCGATGGCTGGTATTACCTACGCCGGCGTTGGTTATAATGCTGCAGTTGGTATGATGATGCTATCAGGTATGGCTCTACTTGTATTATTTATCTACATAGAGACGAAGACGAAGTCTCCATTAATAAGCCTTAAACTCTTCAGAATTAGGATGTTCACATTATCAAGCTTCTCCTACTTCTTCCAATACATGGCCAATAATGCAGTA
>DAXY01000010.1:8781-9330 GCA_002506645.1 Vulcanisaeta distributa
TACCTACTGGGTTCAATAGCGGCGACCTTCGGCGGTAAGTTAGCAGATAGGTTTGATGCTAGGGTAATTGCATCAATGGGGCTAACACTCCAAGCAGTGGCTTACGTATTATATGATATTTTACTAACATTAACAACGCCATTTTACTACATAACAATAATAGCATCGATAAGCGGCATTGGAGCGGCCATGTTCTTTGCGGCCAATGGTAAGATGATCATGTTCGAGGTGCCGAGGGAGATGTATGGGATAGCCTCCGGTACTAATAGGACGATCGGTAACATAGGCATTTTACTGAGTTTCATAATTGCCATTGTGGTCTCCTCAATGGCAATACCGAGGAGCGTGGCATTTCAAATATTCGTGGGATCATCGGCACTAACGCCAAGTTTAATGGCGCCCTTCATAAACAGCCTACACATGGCCTTCAGGGCATCCCTAGCCCTGATAGCCGTAGCCATAGCCACCTCCTGGAGTAGGACGAGGGTGCCAATGACGCAGAAAACAATGGAACGAAGCAGTAAATGAGCCTAGAACAGGGACTCCTCA
>DAXY01000010.1:9519-9730 GCA_002506645.1 Vulcanisaeta distributa
ATACCATGGCCTATACTAGGTTCGAGTATATAGTCACTCCGTTGACCTTACCAGGACCGTGATTAATGCATTACCTCCAGAAATTAGGGATTTATTGAATGCATCGTCCTTTGATAAGTGGTTAGGCATGAGATAGGTAACGAAAATGTTGATGAAGCATGGGAAGTGCGGGGTATAGGTAAAAGTCCTAGTCTCAGAATCGCAACAATTG
>DAXY01000087.1:0-1154 GCA_002506645.1 Vulcanisaeta distributa
CTCACCACCGCTTGTACCCTCGACAATAATTAATGGTTGATTAAACTCATAGGCCCTCCTGGGAATTTGGGCATCCCTCCAATCACCTGGGTGCGGGTATATGGCGTAGGTGAATTTGTTACGTCCGTAATCAAGGAATGGATTCGGGTAAATGGGTGACCTGAGTAGAGTTATTGCTATGGTATTCTCCTCCACTGAGTAGCCCTGTCTACCATCATTAAAAATCGCGACCCCATAATCAGGGTCCCAAACATCAACCCAGCGCAGGGCGGGGACCTCGAACTTGGCCACTTCCCAGGTATTGCTCGGCCTGGTAGGCCTATTAATAACTCCGTAGGGTATCTCGAAGGATGCGTTATGCCCGAATATGCCTAGTTTATAAATCGCCTTGAGGAGCATCAACCTCTCCCTCCAATCAACCTCATTCTCCACATCAACACGCCTACTGAAGGCGCCCACGCAAATCCTCTGCCTAATGCTCGAGTCCCTGAAACCGTAATCAACCTCAATACAGCCCCTCAACGGCCCCCTCTCCACGATACTAAAGCCAATGGGCTTCAACCTCCTACAGACCCTCCTGTGGTAAGCCTCTATGTCCCAACCATCCCACCTACTGGGCATGTCCTCGCAAACCACTAGGTAGCCATCCTCCACGGCCCACCTCCTGGCCTCCTTATCATAGATCCTAAGCGAGCCGTCAAAGACGACCCTAATCACGGAATTCTCGACATAGTCATTACCAACAACCACATCACCCGATGCAGTGCCGGTCCCAGGCTCGAAGGACCTCCAGCCCAGGGCAGGCACATCGACGAGGGCCAGGTAACCACCCTCAACCCTCTGCGTGGGCACTCCCCTGAGCTCCTCCTTACTCAACACCAACTCCCTCCTCGGCCACGGCAGTGGGTTAACTATGGTGATTAGCGGTCCCGTGCCCAGGGCCCTCCTCAGTACGTTCATTAACTCATCAATAACCCTGCCGAGGCCGCTCTCGAGTTCATTAACCACCTCGTCATAGACGGGCTTCGTCGACGTCGCGCCCATTGGGTCGTGATACTCGGCCTCGAGGAGTGGGTACCAAAGCTCCTCATAATTCCTCCGAACCCCGGTCACCACACTAAATGCTTCCAACTCCCTGAGCCTGGTCTCGAGAG
>DAXY01000087.1:1219-2403 GCA_002506645.1 Vulcanisaeta distributa
CACCACCTCATTTATTAAGTCCCTCAGGTTGCCCATGATGAGCCTGGGCATGCCCGGCAAGTCCCTATACAGCCTGTACCTCTCGAGCATTAACCACGTGGGCCCGCCACCACCGTCACCCTTACCGAAGGGTAGGAAGGCAGGTACCTCGGGGCTTGTGTGGTCCAGCCAGGCCCTGGCTATTTGCCTAGGCGTTAAGTCCGCGCCGTAGGTTGCGTAGTTTATGGTCGGTATTACCGAACCATCAATCCCCTCCCATAGGAATACTGAGTATGGGAACTTATTAATCGTGTTCCAATACATCTTATGCTCAAAGAAGACCTTGATACCGGCCTTCCTCAGTATTTGCGGTAGTGAGGCTGGGAATCCGAAGGTGTCCGGTAACCAACCAATCTCCGTAACAATGCCGAACTCCCTCAATAGGAACCTCTGCCCATAGAGGAATTGCCTAGCCAGCGATTCACCGCCTGGCAGGTTGGTATCGCTCTCAACCCACATACCACCCACGGGGACTATCCTACCCTCCCTAACGGCGTCCTTAATCCTAGGCCATAGGTCCTTATCCTCACTGAGCCACCTTAGGTAGGCCACGTTCGAGATTAGGAAGGTGAGTTCGGGGTATGACTGGAGCAGCGATAGGACGTTTATCACGGTCCTCCTAACCTTCTCCCTAGTCACGTCCCTACTCCACAGCCAGCCTAGGTCGATGTGGGCGTGGCCGGCCACGTAAACAATGCCCCTGTGGCCCCTCCTAACCCTCAACTCCTCAATACCTTCCTCAAGGATCTTAAGGCCCTCCATAGCGGCCCTGCCGAGTTCGTTGAAGTCCGGCGGCCTTAAGTGCGTGAGTTCCTTGGGATCGTAATAATTAAACAACGCCCTAACGAAGCTTGGCGGTTCAACAATGTGAGCCTTAGCCGCAAACTCCAATTGCCAATTGGCCACCGAGTCTAGAGGAATAACGTCAAGGGCTTCATTAAGTACCTTGAGATAATCAAGCCTCAGGTCCTCGAAGGCCTCAGCAACGTCAAGGAGTAGCTTCGCCCTCAAAACGAAGCTAAAGAGCGCCGGCTCCCTATACACGATGTAAATGCCGTTGAAGCCAACCCTACGCTCACCAAACATCCTAACCGGCGAGAGAATAAGCGACAGTGAGTGCCTACCAGGCGAGGCCCTAACCCACC
>DAXY01000087.1:2564-2794 GCA_002506645.1 Vulcanisaeta distributa
TAGAACAACTTAGTCCTAACACCACCAACATCCCTCAAGCCAATATCCACAAACACCGACATATTTAATGACATGATTTAAAAAGCAAATGCCTAAGCACGTTGTTTGTTTGTCAATTAACCGCCAAAAACCCAACGTGTCATCCTCGAACCGCCTTAGCAAAGGCCTAAAGTCCTCACGACATCCCGATAACTCATGATCCAGTTGAGAATTTCCATGTTTCTCATTTT
>DAXY01000032.1:0-2773 GCA_002506645.1 Vulcanisaeta distributa
ACAAGGTCTATGGGTAGATTCAACTGCCTAGCCACCTTGGCCAGGTGCCTTAAGTATATGGTTAATCCCCTATCCCTCCTGGCGGCATCAACTATTGCCTGCATTACGTCAATAACGACGTCATAGACCTCCTTATTAACTGGGTATGGTGACCCATCCTTACCGCCGAGCGCGAAGGCATACCTCCTCGGGTCGATGTCCGCCGGGTCCTCCCAATCAATTGGGCTTCTATAGATTAATTCCGCTATTAATGCGAGGGCCAACATGGTGCTTGGCCCAAAACCCCTGACAAGTAGTAGGTCTTTAAAATCGTCGACATCCCTGGCCCTCCTGATGGCATCCTCATTTATTGATGCGGTATATGGTCTAAAGGCACCGCTTATGTATGGGTTGTAGTACTTGGGTGATTCCCCGCCTAGGTACGTCAATATTGAGGAGTCGCCCCTCATCATTGCCCTGACCAGCGCCCAGTCCCTAATTACCTTATTAACGTCCTGGTGTATCAAGTCAAGTATTGTTCCCCTGGCCTCATTACTCGCCCTACTTACCATGTTAAGTGCGTAATTGCCCCTAACACCGACAATGCCCGTGTGGGGCTCGTTCAGTAGGTCATTACCCATCCAAATGTGGTATCTCCTGGCGTACCTAGTCCTCTCGTTCATGCCTTGCTGAATCACGGCCCAGGTACCATCCGACCCAATGACCATTGAGTGGTGGTAAAGCCTGTAACCATCCTGGAGCGCCGTGTTATCGATCTTCGCGGTGAGCCTTGACACTAGCTTTAGCCCCTCAACATCGATATCCCAAACCCTGCCCAACTCCTCGATCTCTACAGGAGTGTTTATTGCATAGACCCCCTTACCACCAACAACCCTAATTCCAACATCCCTCTTCAAGAGCGCCTCCTTAAGGGCTGCCGTAGTTATCGTGGTGCTGCCCGAGGAGTCCCAATCCATGCCTATTATGTTATTGAATGCCTGAAAGAATATTGGGTTTGAGAACAACCTAATGGTCTCCCTAACCCCATGCTCATCAACAAGCAACTCAACAATAAGCCCACTAAGCCTAACCATCCTACTGTATAGCCAGGGAGGCACGTGCCCCGTGTGCAGCGGTAAATCCGCAAAGCCTGAAACACTCACGTGGTTATGAACCCAATGGCCAATATATAGCCCTTTCGTTCCTAATGAAAATAGGCACGGGCCCATAATGACTATCCCGACGCCATTAAACCCTTAACCTCATTAATTACATCCTAAAATTGCTCGTCTCGGCCAACATGGACTTGGCCGACCCAGACAGTATTATTTACACAAGNNGTTTCCGCCAATGGCCGAGGTTAATACACGTATTCACCAATACCGTGACCAAGGAACTAACGGCAAATTGCCTAATTGAGACAGCACCTACGTTCCCGCCTCACGGCGCCATTCTCTTACTATGGATGTTGTCTAGGTCATTAATTCGTAAAAATGACCGAGGTTAGACTTTTATGCGACTTTGGGAATGATCATTGATGGATTTTGACCTAACCAGGGAGGAGACCTTGTTTAGGGATTCCGTTAGGGAGTTTGGTGAGCGGTACATAAAACCGCGTTGGGTGGACCTTGATGAGGGCAAGTACTCACTCCTAGACCTAATACCAAGGCTCGCGGAGCAGGGGCTAATCGGTTTAACCCTTAGCTCCAAGTACGGTGGTTCAGAGGCCTCGTTCCTAATGGCCGCAATAGCGGCTGAGGAATTGGCCTACGCGGACCCAAGCCTAGCCGTCCCCGTGTACTTCCTGCTCGAGACAGCTTGGCCCTTCATAGTGCAGCGCTATGCCAAGGACAGCGTTAAGGAGGAGGTTTTGCCAAGACTAACCAAGGGCGAGGCCTGGATTGGCATCGCATCCACCGAGCCCCAGGGCGGTAGTGACGTCGCTAGCGAAAGGACTGAGGCGAGGCTTGTTGATGGTAGGTGGTTGCTGACTGGTGAGAAGAACATGGTGACCGGCGTCTCAATAGCTCTCAAGCTATCCTACGGTGGCGGCTTCGTGACCATAACTAGGACTGGACCTGCTGAGGCTAGGCATAGGGCGATAACGACGATGTTATTCATGGTCAAGAGGAATGGCGTGGTTAACACGGGCTTCGAAACCGGGGACTACGAGGAGTGGGGTAGGAGGGGGATACCGACTGGTTATTTAAGGCTGAACGGCGCACCCGTGGATCCCGACTTCATACTCGGTGAGGTGAATAATGGGTTTAAGATAGCCATGGAGGGCTTTGACGTGGCCAGGACCCTCATAGGCGCCGCTGCCCTTGGGACGGCCCGCTGGATGCTTGAGCAGGGTAGGGAGTGGATTAAGTCAAGGAACGTCTTTGGGAAGCCCATAGCCTCATACCAAGGCATTAGCTTCAAATACGCCGAACTAGCCACTAGGCTTGAGGCCGCCAGGCTCATGGTGTATAGGGCGGCTTGGATGACGGATAAGTTCTATAGGGGTGATTCCTCAGTATCAATACTCGATGTGGCCACCGCAGGGGCCATGGCGAAGATGCTCGCCGTCGAGTTGGCCATAGACGTGGGGCTCGAGGTGATGAAGTGGTTCGGTGGGATCAGCTACTTCAGGGAGACGCCAATAGCAAGGGCATTACTTGGGGCGTTGAGTTACTACGTCGGTGCGGAGGGTACGCAAAACGTAATGAGACTCATAGTGGCCAGGAACTTAATAGGCAGGGAAGTAGAGTAGGTAGGGCACGTTGTTAAGCAACCAACTCATGCAGTTAAT
>DAXY01000032.1:2947-4088 GCA_002506645.1 Vulcanisaeta distributa
ATGGCGTTTATGGCCATATTATCGCCAATGTTTCTGCTAGGTTTAGGCGTTGTTGGCCTGGTGGTTAGTGCCCTGGCCATTTACTTCTCCGTGAGGCTTGGTGGGTTGAGCGATGTTGATGCGGTGCATAGTACTGGCGTTGTACTCCTCGTACTAGCCATAATAGGTCTTTTTGTTGCCAATGGCTTTTTCATAGGCTTCATACTGCTCCTCATTGGTTCTGTACTCGCCATAACGTGGAAGCCATAAATAGGCCTAGGCGGTGGTCTGGGTTAAAATGGTTAGTAGGGCCGTGATTAGGTACATTGAGGAGTTGCTGAACCCGTACTCGATCTACTACTCAGACGGTGTACTGAATAGTGAGGGCATGACGCTACTTAGGATCATCGCCAGGGAAGTCCTTAGGGAGTACCCAAGCCTTAAGCCCAGGTTTGCCAAGGCCAGGCGTAGGAGGGATTATGAGTACGTCTCAGGCCTACTCAACGATGTAATTTCCTACCTCTCACGGCAGTCTCGATGAACTTCAACGACCTCCTATAAATCTCGCCCACCCTGAAGCCGTGGCCCTTAATAATGATCATGGTGATTAATACCATAAGCAATACCGAAGACGCCACCCGTTTATAGATCGATGCGGCCCTCCCCAACCTACTCATTGCGTCTCCTCCCAACCACGCTATACTTATATTTAACCCCTGTGCATCGCCTACGGTGTCTGAGCTAACCACGGCACTTAATATCGCTAGGAAGTGCTCCTCATACCTGGATTTGGCCGGTGGGTCCCCCGCTGAGTACGAGTTCATAGAGTGGCTCCTGAACCAGGTGGATAATCCACTACTCTCCTACGAACTTCAGCCCGTGAGCGTCCTCGTATGGAGGGATAGGTTTTCGAGAATTGCCTACGGCAATAATGAGTTTAGGGCCTTGAGCATGCCACTAACGTTGGGTGGTGAAGGTAGGGGTAGGCTCACCATGGACATCGACGACGTTGAGGGTAAGGTGTTCCTCACGGACTTCCCCGAGGACATGGATGACGCCAAGTACATATACATAAGGGCCATGGAGAGGGGCGCCCTGGCCGTGATATTTAGGGATAGGTACCCAGGCGTTGTCAGGAGGATCGTGGTTACAGCAACGCCGG
>DAXY01000032.1:4147-7806 GCA_002506645.1 Vulcanisaeta distributa
GTAAGCACGTTGGTGAGGAGGTGGAGTTCGTGAGCGATGTGGAGACTAGGCTCGGCACGGGCTATAACCTCATTGTCAATCTAGAGGGTGATAAGGAGGAGTCCGTGATCCTTGCCGTACATCACGACCATTGGTTAACCGGGTATGCCGATGACTGCCTAGGCGTTGGCCTGGGCGCATCAATGCTCCTCAACGTAATTAAGGAGAGGTCATCAATGAAGAGGGGCCTATCCTTCATATCATTCACTGCGGAGGAGGCCGGCAACCCAGGCTTCGCGAGCCTGTACTGGGCCTATGGATCGACGAGGTACGTCGAGTACTTAAGTAGGAGGAACCTGCTCGATAGCGTCTATGCCGTGCTTGACCTAGACGTTGTTGGTAGACAGTACGTAATACACACGAGTGAGGACTTGTCCCTACAGCTCAGTCAATTGGTTAATGCTCAGTGGGAGTTGCCTAAGCCCTACTTCGATGCCCTGAACTTCGAAATGAACGGCATACCCTCACTAACGCTGTCAAGTCTCGATAATTACTGGGATGTTTACCACACGGATAGGGACGTTGAGGAGGGGGCTAATCAACAGGACATTGACTCGGCGCTTAAGGTGTCAAGTCAATTACTTAATTACTTACTAACCAATGACTTAACGCCGTCACCATACATATCCGTGCTGAATAGGGACATAATAAGCGTGGGGCTTGGTATAGAGCTTAAGGATGATTGGGAAACATACAGGCTAGTCAAGTACTTACTATCAAAGTACCTCGTTGAGTATAGGCGTGATGGGTCTGTCAAGACCGTATATACGAACTCAATCCTATCCTACGTGAGGAGGTTCATAAACATTAACGACCTAAACCAAGTGCCGCTCAGGGTTGAGGAAATGGGCTCCGGCAGGGTGATCATGGACACGAGCACCATAAAGAACGTGAGGCAGTTGGGCCAATACATCTCGCAGGTAATTGAGTCCCTAACCGAGGACATGGATATATACCTAGCCGTTTAACTCCCTGGTCCCCGTCCTATCCCTTATTAACGTGCTGGAGATCTTATTACCAAACCCATCCCTGATTATTGGTATGGCAATTATGTACAGTGGACGTAACCCCCTCTCCCTCCTCAGGTTGTTAATTTCGATGGCCCTCGGCAGAGTCTCTAGGCTAACCACTATCGCGTCTATGGTTGGGTCAACTATTGTTGGTCCATATGGGTCATTAATCACGTCAATAATCACGTCATTATCGCTGCCGCCTAGCTCCTTAACCAGGCTCTTCAGGTTGAGGAATCTAATCTTCAGCGGCTTCACCTTATATGCCTTGTAGGCCTGGGCGAATTCATCGCTGGTTATGCCAACGAGTACCTTACGGCCGTAGTTGAGCGCTGCGAATAGCAGTGCCGTGTGTCCCGTATGTAATGTGTCGAACGTCCCGCCAACAGCGACCTTTCTAAATTTAGGTCTCCGCATATAGGGTTGTAGGTGAATTAATACTTAATAAACCTTGAATTGAGCGATTTGTTCACGCCCTAGTCGCCATAATTACCTAACTATATATTTGGTGGGCATCATTATATATGGGGTAGAGAAATAATACTTGAGACTTAGGTTTTTATACCCAGTTATACCCTATAGGCGTGTCGTCAATATACAGGAGAGTTATCAGGATTGGTGAGAAGAGCATTGGGATCACACTGCCCAAGCGATGGCTTGACGTATTGAATATGGGTGTTGGTGATGTTGTTGAGATTAGCCTAGTGGGTAAGGTCATTGTGGTCAAGCCGGTGACACAGGCCGGTGGTGAGACGAATGAGGTAAGTATATCGCTTGGTGGGTCGATTGATGAAACGATGAGGGTCATAATCGCAAGCTATATTGAGGGCTACGATAACGTGGAGATCATCGGGCATAAGGACATTGTTAGGAGGGCCTTCTCAAGCGTTGAGAAGAAGTTACCTGGCTCGCTCATGCTGGAGGGTGACGGTAGCGTGCTGATCAAGGTTGCTACGAGCGAGGCCAACGTTGATCTTAACGAGATCATCAACAGCATGGCCAATATCCTGAACTCCATGTTTAGTAAATTCATTGACTACCTCGAGTCAAGTAAGGAGGATTTACTAAGGGAAGTTCTTGACCTCGATGATCAAATGGATAAGCTATACTTCTTAGCCCTCAGGACAATTAAGAAGCTATCCTTTAGGGACCCGAAGAGGGCGATTGACGATACAATAGTTGTGAAGAACCTGGAACATGCCGCGGACGCCTTGGATAGGCTCTCAAACGCCTTCATGAGGGTTCAAGCAACCCAATGTAGGCATGAGATCAGTGAGAAGCTTAAGGATGTGTGGACATACATAATGAGGGCTATTTACTCATACCTGGATAACAACATAGGTAATGCGCTGAAGGTGCTGCTCGATAGGGAGCACATGCTAAATAACATGCTTGAGCTAGCTAACATGGGGTGTACTGGCCTAAGTGGGTTATTAACGGCCACAATACATGAGGGGCAATTGATCGTTGCCCTGGCGGCCGACATAGCCGAGGCAGCCTTCAGTAGGCACGTTAGGAGCATTGCGAAACCTGCGAGGATAATAACCAGTGAGGAATTAAATAGTGAGGAGTGAGTTTGTTAATTGATGATGAGCGCGTCGGTAGCTGATTAAATGAGGATGGTCAGAGGTGCTGACATCCGTAGGCTCAGGGACCTTGAGCTACTCATTCAGGGCATACCGAGTTATAAATCGCCGAAGCTTAACCTTGAGCAGTACGTAACCGACGCCAACGTAGTTGCCGTGGCCGTGTGGGACGCCTACATGAGGGGCTACCTGGCGAATTTACGAGCGCTCGACCTGGGCTGCGGGACGGGTAGGTTCGCAATAGCCGCCGCGTTAATGGGCGCTAGGCAAGTGGTGTGTATCGACGTGGATTATGAAGCCCTGGAGGTGGCTAGGGAAGCAGCCAATAGGTATGGGCTGAGCAATATAGACTTCGTAATGAGCGACGTTAGGTCCATAGCCATCGCCGGCAGGTTCGACGTAGCCTTCCAAAACCCACCCTTTGGAATACAGTCGGAGAGGGGGATCGACATTAAGTTCCTAAATGCCGCAATAAACCACAGCAATGTGGTATATACAATACATAAACTAACCACGCTTAACTACGTAAGCGATAGAGTCAACTCGTGGGGTTGCACAATGAGTGTGCTGGACAAAGTGATGATAACGATACCACTGATGTATAGGCACCACAGGAGGAGGATTTACAAAACCGAGGTCTTCCTGGCACGAATAGAATGCCCTGGAAAGTAATGACCAAAAAATTAAAAATACCGTGAAAAGTAAGTATCCCAGCGGGGGTGCCCGAGCCAGGTCAAAGGGGACGGGTTCAGGTCCCGTTGGCGAAGGCCTGCGTGGGTTCAAATCCCACCCCCCGCACCAAAATAGAACAAGCCAGGAAACGTATTAATCACGGTATTTCCACGCAAATAGTTCAAGCTCAATGATTTTCATCACCTATTTTCGGCAGTAGGTCAATCCTATCCTGAAGCCACGTGTATATCCTTACCCAATCTATTTTATAGACTACGAAGGCGAGCGCCGTGAATACCGCGGCCATGGCCACCTGAAACGTTGATAATCCCATGCTCGGCCTTAAAAGCTC
>DAXY01000032.1:7869-16776 GCA_002506645.1 Vulcanisaeta distributa
CCTCAATAAGCCTAGCGATGCAGCACCTGCGCCTATGTATAGGTAATCATCAAGGGGCAGCCCAGGTAATGCGGCTAAAATTATTACTAATATCCATAATGGCGCCTTGTTGGATAGGAGCATTATTAATTTCACAGCGCTAGTCCTCCTCAGTGGTTTCCTCAGTGCGTAACCTAGGGCGTACGACACATTCTTAGAGACCGCGGCACCCAATGCCGTTACTATTATCACCAGGACCGCGTACTGCATTGATGGGCCTATATCGAGCAGCGTCAATGATGCGTATACGGTATAGGCCTCGCCAAAGAATGGTAATGCATTCCCTATGAAGCTTATGAGGAAGTCCGCAATTAATACTGCCACAATATTCATTATGACCAGGGCTTCTGCGTGGTTGTTTTTAGGCTTTTTATTGAGAATATGGCGATTCCCACAGCTAGGGCTATCAATGCAATACCCACAGCCAGTGACACGGCATTTATGCCGAATGATTGGCTTGATTCCACATTTAATAGGGCGCTGGCGTTATTTACGCCTACTGGCGTTATGTTAGTTACCATAAACGACACGCCACAGGAATTCGTCGATGACGTCAATTCGTAAAGGACCTGCGAGTATGAGGCCGCCAATTCATATAGCTGTAGCGCGGCTGCTAAGTCATCCACGTTACCTGTTGAGTTATACAGCGCCAGGTAGTAATTGCCGAAGTCTATGTACGATATTGAGAGCATTGGGAATAGGTCGCATTTATTCTCGGCATTATACGTGTTGAATACCGCCAACCTCCTCACATAATTCGTGATGTTTATCAGGTACTGAGTATTTACCTGCCCATTTATTGCTGGTGTAAACAGCAGGTGGAGCACTGCGTCATTGCTGGATATCACGTCAAGGCTTTGGGCGAGGGCTAGCGGGTATAGGCCATTTTGATAATTACTCTGGGCCTCCTGAACCTCCTGCATTATTGAGTTCATGTTCTGGAGAGGCCCTGGTACGCCCACGGCGCTTGATAATGACAGTGTGTACTCAGTTATTGATTGGGCGTATACCAGGTACATACTCGTTAACTCCTCGAGGTAATTACTCGATATTGGCGCACCACCCTTTATGGCATTTAGCACCGCTAACCAGTCACCCAACGTCTCAATTCTAGCCTCTGCATAGGCTAAATTACTTATTGCGTCGCTCATGTCGTTACTCGCAAGGTCCTGGGCAGCGGCATTTAATGACTGCTGAGCATCGTAAATCCTATCGTACATGCCCACTATTATGTCGATATTTGCCGTTGTGACGTTGTAATTCCTCAATTCATCCCTATAGTACTGCAACTCATTACTTAATGAATTAAGTAATTCATTCAGTTGTGAAACCGTGTAGTTCTGTAATTCGTCCTGGTAGTAATTAATTAATCCCTGAAATCCAAGGCTTGCGGCTGTGTAGTACATGCCCTGGTTAGCGTAGTTAATTGCGTTCTTAACGTAATTAATTACGTTGGGGTCTGTGGAGTTTATCGCGCCGGTCTTAACCAACCTATTATATATCCTCGTCCATAGGAACTTCGTAACATTAATGTAGGCCTGATTCTTAAGTGCCTGGGTTGGTATCGATGGTATTGACATGTTGACGCCGGTGAAGTAGTAAATGGCTTGCCTAACATCCATCACGGGTATTACATCAACACCAAGCCTCTTCCCATAACTTATCAGGTTAATAACCTGGCCCGTGCTTGTTTGGTATATTTGCTGCCCGTAGGGTATCAACACGATTTTATAACCCTCCTGGGCAGCTGCCTTGATCTTGGCAGGTAAGCCGCCCACAGGCCCTATGGAGCCGTCCGGCAAGATCATGCCCGTCATAACTACGTTGGGGTTTAACGTGTGGTTCGTTATTAACGCCCACATAGCCACGGTCATGTAACCGCTCGCGGATGGGCCGCCCACTTCCAGCGTTGTTGGCTCGATATTTATTAAGAAGTCGTACTCATTAAATGGCCGATTAGCCAGGTACGTAGCCACCAAGGCCGCTATCTGCGATGATGATAGGAACGTACCACTCTCGGCCGTTGGTAATGGGCTTGATGCTACGTAAACATAGCCCGAGCCAGGCCTCATCGCCGTTATTGTTATATTTATCACAGCGCCGCTGTTGTTTGAGGACACGGCCAACGCATGTATTGTTACGGACCTCATGTACACGGTTATTTGCTGCCACCCAGTTGCTAATGCAATAGTGAGTGCGCCAAGTGCCAGGGCTAGCGTAATCACGAACACGGCACTTAATAATCTATTGCGCCTCGCCATACGATGTGATGGGCACCTTAAAGTTAATAAAGCTTACACACTCCACGTAATTATTACCAATTTAAGGCCGCCCACATTTGGTAGTGCCTCACGCTAGTAGCGATATGAGCACGGCCTTGGCCGTGTGCAACCTATTCTCCGCCTGATCCCAAACAACGCTTTGCGGGCCATCAATCACGTCGTCAGTTACCTCCTCACCCCTATGGGCAGGTAGGCAGTGCATGAACACGGCCTGCGGGCCAGCCCTCCTCATAAGCTCCGCATTGACTTGGTACGGCCTAAATACCTCCCTCCTCTCCTTAGCCTCGGCCTCCATGCCCATGCTTACCCAAACATCGGTATATACGGCATCCACGCCCCTCACGTCCTCGGTATTATCACTAATCACTATGTTAGCCCCCGTCCTCCTCACGTCCTCAGTTAATAATTCGGCAAACTTCGTAGGCCAGTACTTCCTCGGCGATATTATCCTGACCTCCCAACCTAACTTGGCGCCTATTATCATTAGGGAGTGGGCTATGTTATTATCGCCATCGCCGACAAAGGCTAGTTTCAACCCATCAAGCCTACCCCTCACCTCCCACAGCGTTAGTGCATCCGCTAGGGCTTGCAGTGGGTGTTCCTGGTCGCTTAAGGCATTTATTACCGGGGCCACGGCGTGCCTCGCCATCTCGATCAATGACTCATGCCTATACACCCTAGCCGCAATCGCGTCTACGAACCTATCCACTACCCTAGCCGTATCCGCTATGGTCTCCCCACGGCCTAGCTGGAGCTCCTGCGGGTTTGAGTAAATGACATGCATCCCTAACTGCGTTGCTGCTACGTCGAGGCTCACCCTAGTCCTAGTGCTTGGCTTCTCAAATATCATGAGGAGGGTCCTACCCCTCAGCATGTCGCTGTACCGCTCACCCTGGTAATACCTGGACTTAAGGTCCCGGGATAGGGCGAGTAGGTACTTTATCTCGTCGGTTGTGTAGTCCATGAGCGTTATGAAGTCCCTACCCCTTAGTGCCCTTACGTTGGTCACGTCAATTATTAATAACCCTAAGGTATTAAAGCATGACCCCACGGCGCTAAGTTTTTATAGTAAATGCACCTTCATGAGCCGTGGCCAGGAGTAGGGATGAGGTGCTTAAGGTCCTTGAGGATTGGGGCGGTTCGGTGACGAATACGATACTCAATAATGAGGAGCCCGTGCTCGAGATACCCTCGAGAACCCTAAGCAACACCATTTGGGATGCCAAGAGGAGGATGCTTGTGCTGGGCCCGGAGAAGTTGAGGAGGAGGTTCCTGGACCTTAAGGAGTCCAAGAAGTTCATGCAGACAATGCTAATGCTGAGGCTGATAGTGCAGGCGATTAGGGAGGGCGTGTACCCAACCATTAGGGACCTGTACTACAATGGTAAACACACGATGGAGTTCAAGGCCGACATCATAAACAAGGTAATCAGGGAGAACACGTGGGATGAGCAGTCGGAGTCCAACGCGGTCATTGAGGATATCGAGGTCGCCACAGGAATACTTAGGGAGGAGATGGGGCTTTCAGCCGATGTTAAGGGTAAGGTCGTAGGACCAATAATCGTTAGGTCCAAGGGCTTTGAGATCGACGCGACTAAACTAGGCGACACGGCCCTTAGCCTACCCCCAAACCCTGACGACCTCGAAATTGTTAAGGTCGAGGCCAACTACGTACTGGTCATTGAGAAGGACGCAATATTCCAAAGGCTCAATAGGGAGGGCTTCTGGAAGAGGGAGAATTGCCTATTAATCACGGCCAAGGGCATGCCGGACAGGGCAACCAGGAGGTTTGTTAGGAGGTTGAATGAGGAGTATGGCCTGCCCATTTACGTATTAACCGATGGTGATCCATACGGCTGGTACATATATTCGGTTTATAAGAGTGGCTCAATAAAGCTTAGTTATGAAAGCGATAGGTTGGCGACGCCGGAGGCGAAGTTCGTGGGCGTCACGGCTACGGATATAAAGGCCTACAAAATCAGTGATGAGTACGTGATAAAGGCCACGGATAGGGACCTGAAGAGGGCCCAGGAACTACTTAGGTACCCATGGTTCCAAAGCGATTACTGGAAGAGGGAGATTGAATTATTCCTAAGGACTAAGAAGAAGGTCGAGATCGAGGCCCTATCGACACATGGCCTTAAGTTCCTTCATGATTACCTAATCGATAAGATCCGTGGGAATAAATTCATTGATTAGGAACAATTGTCTCCGGAATAATGATTTTAAAGGGCCAAATTAAATAACGCTGACATTAATAATGCTGATTGATAATTACGGAAGGCCCTGGCTTAAGCTTAGGATTGCGGTGAATAGCGTGTGCAATTACAGGTGTATCTTCTGCCACTTCGAAGGTCAGGGCAGGTTCCTAAGCAGGGAATTGAGTGCTGAGGACATCGGTTTCGTGGCCTCCGTAGCCAAGGAGTTGGGGGTTGAGGACTTCAAGATAACGGGCGGTGAGCCACTGCTGCGTAGGGACATTGTTAAGGTCGTTGATGAGATTAATAGGGTTGGCCCCAAGGACCTGTCGTTAACGACAAATGGTTATCTACTCGATATTTATGCCGAGGAACTACTCGCCCATGGACTACGTAGGCTAAACATATCGCTACATTCCCTGGATCGTAGGAAGTACAGGTTCATAACGGGCGTTGACGCGTTGGATAAGGTCCTTGAGAACATTGATTACGTGAGTGGGTTGGGCTTTAGGCAGGTGAAGCTAAATGTTGTTGTGCTCAGGGGGTTGAACACAGATGAAATACCGACGATGATTAGGTTCGCCGCCAAGTACGGCTTCGTCCTACAGCTAATAGAACTCATGCCAATGGGTGAGGGCTTCCCAGTATTTGCTAGGTACTACGATGACCTGAGCGACGTAATTAATTGGTTAAATAAGCATGGTAAGTTACTGGGCACTAGGAAGGACCTCCATAACAGGCCGATTTACGAGGTTGATGGCGTTAAGATTGAGATAGTTAAGAACTACAACAACCCAACCTTCTGCGCTGGGTGTACTACAATGAGGCTAACGAGCGACGGTAAGTTGAAGACTTGCCTATACAAGGAGCCCGTGGTTGACCTATGGCCGTACATAAAGGCGAGGGATAGAGAGGGCTTGATGAAGGCCATGATTTACGCAAACTCCCTAAGGAAGCCAAACTTCATGAGTGGCGTCTCGGGTAATTTAAGTAATATAAGAATTAGGGTGCGTGTTGGGGGCTTCGTGTATTGACGCCCTTCTTAATAACGTACTTAATACCCCTGTAATTGCTCGTGAGGGTTATAGAGACCTCAACAGGGGCCAGTACCCTCATTAACTCGCTCAATAACTCATTGATTACGTCCTCGTGATAAATAACCCTATCCCTAAACCCATCGAGGTACTCCCTTAGGCTACCCAACTCTATGTAGGCGCAGTCATCACCGTTACATGCGGGCTTGTAGTCTATCTCGACGACGTAATTATCGACGCTATGATCCACGGGGCATACTGCCGAGAATGAGGTCTCGATATGCACATGATCAACAGGTCTCGCCCTAATCACCCTAATCATTGGGTGGTAATAAACCCTCAATGCTTATACATATTAACCTCTCACTGCACAGCTTCCTAATCACCGCCCTCAACCTCTCAAGCTCGGCCTCACTAATCCATACCTTAATGACTTCCCTATCCCCCGACATGAATGTTACGGACCAGGTATTGAACCTGGGCATTGAGGGTATGGGCACTAGCCTCGTCCTCATTATCCTCACGGTATTAATCACGGGCCTAATCCTTACCCTGGTTATTTGATGGATTGGTAACTCAATTCTTTCGGAATTCCTTAATGCGACAAGCCTATCTGCGTAGATCATAACCTCATTCCTCTTAACGAACCTCCTGGCCACAATCATTATTGCCGCTATCAGGATAGGCGGTACGGAGGTGAGCAACGCATCTGCTATTGACTGTGTTATTACGAATATGACCACCGCGCCTATGAGCATTATCATTATCACAATCCCTGCGTATAGGTTAATGATGTACGTGGGATCCTCAATAACGTGCCAAAGGGGCTTACTCATTCCCAATGCCTTTTGAGGATTAAACTATAAGGCTTATTCCATGAGTGTGCTCACGCCAGTCTTGTTCACGGGCATCCTCCAGTCGATACCCAGGGTCCTCATGGACACCCTAGGCACTATCGGCGTCTTCCTCTTATGTTCGGTGTTCAGTACCCTACGCCATACGGCATTCACGAGCTCGATAGGCTTGCCCGTGGCCTCCGCCGCCTGTTCAATGCTCATTCTATAATCAACGAGTGCGTGGAGTATCACGTCAATATCCTCATACCTAAGTCCAAGCTCGCCCTCCGCCGTTTGGCCCTCCCAGAGCCTTGGGCTTGAGGGCTTGAAGGCAATGCTATCCGGCAGGCCTAGGTACCTGCCGAGATATCTAACCTGCGTCTTGTATAGGTCGCCTATTGGTAGTATGTCAACACCACCATCTCCGTACTTCGTGAAGTACCCAATCAATAACTCGCTCTTATCCCCAGTACCCGCAACAACCTTATTGAACTTATTGGCGAAGTAGTAGAGTAGGGTCATTCTAATCCTTGGGAGTAGGTTGCCGGCCGCTATCCTGTCGCTCTCGTCAAACTCGGGTATTGACTCGGCGAAGGAGCTCCTTATCCTGCCAATGTCTATGTAGTAGTACTTAATCCCCAGGGCCTCGGCGACGTACTTAGCGTCCCTAATGTCCTCGGGCGGCGTCGTTTTATAAGGCAGGACTAGGCCAATGACGTTGTCCCTACCCAACGCCTTGACGAGTAGGTATGCCGTGACGCTTGAGTCAACGCCGCCGCTAAGCCCTATAACCGCTCCCGTAGCCCCGGAATCTCTTACGTAGGACCTTATGAAGTCGGTGATCCTCCGCGTCACGTAGTCATAGTCAATGCGTATTAAGTCCTCAAGGGTTATCCTGGGCATAGGCAGTTCGGTGATTAATAACTTATATTGCTTACCCATTGCATTTTGGGGTTTGTATTTTAATTCCCAGATGAGACCACTAACTAATGCTTAGGGTTCACCTACTCCAATACAGTAGTAAGTTGGGTGATGTGGAGTTCAACCTGAACAGGTTAATCAAGGCCATGGAGAGCCTGTGCGTGGGCGATGGGGCTGACTTGATAGTGACGCCTGAGCTCTACCTACCGGGCTACATGTCCAGGGACATGTTCTTCCAAATAGCGGAGCCGATAGGTGGCAGGACAATCACGAGGCTGGCGATGGAGGCTAGGAGGAGGAATTGCCACGTGATTGTGGGCTTTGCCGAAAGGAATGAGGACACACACGTACTCTATAACACCGCGGTTGCGGTGGGACCAGACGGAGTACTTGCCGTGTATAGGAAGAGGCACTTACCATCGTACGGCGTGTTTGATGAGTATAGGTACTTCGGCATTGGTAAGGGCGATATACCTGTGATCAACATTAACGGCCATAGGGTCGGCATAGCGATATGCTATGACGCCTTCTACCCAGAGGTCTCGAGGGCCATGATGCTCAGGGGGGCGGAGGTCCATGTCTACATAAGCGCGGCGCCGGACATGTCCAGGCTACACTTCGAAACGTTCATGGTGGCCAGGGCCCTGGAGAACGTGGCATACACCGTGTATGTAAACACGGTTGGTCAATACGACGGGCTGGGCTTCTTCGGCGGTAGTCACGTGGTTAACCCACTGGGTAACGTATTAGTTAAGGCTAAGTACTATGAGGAGGATGTTAAGACCGTGGAGATTGACCCAAGCGATGTCGTTAATTACAGGAGCCATAGGCCAATACTCAAGGACCTTGACCCAAGCGATGTGGACCTAGTTGTGAAGGCCCTTAATGAGTACTTGAACCCAAGACCACCCATCATTAGGGCTGAGAAAAAGGAGGTGCAGCAATTGGCAGTTACTGACGGCGGGTAATTCCTGATTTTTACAAACCCAAGCCCTTATTAAATTAATCACTTCAGTTGGTCCATTATCTCAATCAATGCATCGCCAAACTCCTTAGTGCCCAGTGGCTGGACCCCCATGTACCTCGCCAGGTCCTGCGTAACCTTCCTCTGGTTAATGGCCTCGGTTATTGCCCTATCAATTAAGTCCGCAGCCTCCCTCCAGCCCATGAACCTAAGCATTAACTCACCGCCCCTAATTATACCCGTTGGGTTGGCCACGTTCTTGCCCGCGTACTTGGGCGCCGTGCCGTGCACCGCCTCGAACATGCCGCCCGTATCGCCGACGTTGGCTCCGCCGAGCACGCCAATATCGCCTATGAGGGCCCCTGCCGCATCGCTTATGTAGTCGCCGTTTAGGTTCGGCGCGAGTATCACGTCATAGTTCTCAGGTCTCGTTATTATCTGCTGGAACATGTTATCTGCAATCCTATCATTAACGAGTATCTTACCTGGCGGCACCTTACCTCCATAGAGCTTATTCACCTCCTCCTCAGTAACTACGTAGTCCCTAAACTCCTTAAGCGCGACCTCGTAGGCCCACTCCCTGAAGGCGCCCTCCGTGTACTTCATTATGTTGCCCTTATGCATTATCGTCAC
>DAXY01000032.1:16841-21178 GCA_002506645.1 Vulcanisaeta distributa
TCTATCTTCAACTCCTCCCTGAGGAACTTCCTCAACTTCGCCGCCTCGGGACTATCCCAACTCCATTCAATACCCCTGTATAGGTCATCCGTATTCTCCCTAATGATGACTAGGTCAACCCTCTCGGGGTGCTTAAGCGGTGATTCCAGGCCAGGCATGTACTTGACGGGCCTAACGTTGGCGTATGCGTCCAGGAGCATTCTAATGGCCACGTTTATCGACCTCCAACCACCGCCAATCGGCGTCTCCAGGGGCCCTTTAAGGACGACCCTGTACTTGCTGATTAGGTTTATGGTCTCCTCGGGAAACCTATTACCATAGACCTTCTCAGCCTCCTCACCTGCATAGACCTTGACCCACTTAATCTCTCTCGAGCTTCCGTAGGCCCTCTCAACGGCCTTATTAATCACCTTAATGGCTACATTGGTTATTTCAGGCCCTATCCCATCACCCTCGATGTAGAGTATTATCGGCTTATTCGGGACGTGCCAAACACCGCCCTGGACGACAATTGGTTCCCCATCCTCAGGTATCTTAACTCTTGAGGACATACGCGCTCACGTAATTACTATGTTTTTAAGCCTTTCAACAATTGGGAAGTGACGTGGGGCAGGGAGAACCAACACTGTACATAGTAGGCCTTGGCTTAAGCCCCGGCAATATTACGGCCGAGGCTTTGGGCATCATACGCTCGGTAGATGTCGTGTTCCTGGAAATATACACCTCAAAGGGCCCCCCTGAATTCATTAACCACTTAAGTAGCGTTAGGAATGACATAATCCACGTCTCGAGGGAGGATTTGGAGAATAGAAATGGTGAGGTGATAATGAGGGAGTTAAGGAACGGCCGTGACGCCGCCCTACTCGTCATTGGCGACCCAATGATCGCAACAACGCATGCGGCTATCGCAGTCATGGCGAGGAGGAGGGGCTTCAACGTCAAGGTCATTAATTCAGTGAGCATAGTTTGCGCCGTAATTAGCCAACTCGGTCTGTCACCATATAAGTTAGGCCCCATAGCCACCATCACCTACCCAAGGATGGGCGTGTTGAGCATGAGGGCCTATGAGGTATTAAGCGAGAACATCAACCGCGGGCTACACACAGTACTGCTACTCGATATTAGGGATGATGGTGGCTTCATGAGCGCCCAGGAAGCCGTGGAGATCCTCAAGGAGATGGAGGGCATTGGTAGGTTGGGGATTGTGGGTGATGATTTGATGGTGATTTACGCGGCGAGGATTGGATGGAGAGACCAAAGCATTAAGGTGTCGACAATCAATGAAGTGCCTGACATAGGCGACACACCGCACACAATAGTCATTCCTGGGTCGCTCAATTCCGTGGAGCAGGACTACTTAATAAGCGTCCTAGGCGCCAGCGAGGACTTGGTGCGTAGGCACGTGTTATTCATAAACAAGCTCATTAGGAGACCGGCCTAGTGAGGTACGTTCCTACGAAATACCACGGTACCGTCCTTACGCCTTACCTCCACAACCCTATGGTATGGGATGAATGTCTCCCTACCGCCAGCGCTAATGTATGTGAAGCCATCCCTACTTATTGAGACGACCCTCGATAAGTCGATGACCTCCTCATTATTTGGCGAACCCCTCGATATGAATACCAGGACGTAATCATCTAATTGATTCGTCCACTTAAGCCTATTCAGTAAGTCCCTAATGGTTACCATCAATGCCCATATTTCAATGCCAACCCAATATTTAACACTGACTATGGTTTTGGGCTTGAAAACATTAATTAATGAGTAACCTCAATGAGTGGCAATGGCCGGGCCCTGCGTATTCGTAAGTAGGAGTAACCTACCCTCCGTAATATACGCAGAACTCAATAAATTACCCATAGAAATTAGGATGTATAAGGAGACTGGGCCGATGTGGAGTAGGCAGGCATCACCGCCTAGGGAGGTTTGGGTTGACGTATTTAAGAACTGCGTTGGGGCAATAGTGACGTTGGGCGACGTAATCGATAGATCGTTAATTGGCGAGGCCGATAAATTATTCGTAATAAGCACGTACAGCGTCGGCGTTGATCACATAGACGTTAAGTCAGCTACCGAGAGGGGGATTTATGTAACCCACACGCCCGAAGTCCTCGTTGAGGCCGTGGCCGACTTAGCCATGGGCCTATTAATAGCCCTCGCCCGCAAGATAGTACTTGGCGATAGGCTCATTAGGGCTGGGGGCATTTATGATAAGTGGGGTTGGTTACTTGGTTCAGAGGTTCACGGCGCCACCCTGGGCATAATAGGCCTTGGCAACATCGGCACGGCATTGGCGAGGAGGGCCAAGGCATTTAACATGAGGGTGATTTACTGGTCAAGGACTAGGAAGCCCCATATCGAGTTCGCCCTCGGCATTGAGTATAGGCCGCTCGAGTCCGTACTAACTGAGTCAGACTTCGTGGTAGTGACCGTTGCCGCCACCCCAGAGACGAAACACCTAATTAATGAGGAGAGACTGAGGCTTATGAAGAAAACTGCCTACCTAATAAACGTGGCCAGGGGCGATATTGTGGACACGAATGCCCTAGTTAAAGCCCTCAAGGAGGGCTGGATCGCGGGCGCAGCATTGGACGTCTTTGAAGAGGAGCCTCTGCCGAGCACGCATGAATTGACTAAACTCGATAACGTGGTCCTAACCCCACACATAGGCTCGGCAACCTACGAGACGAGGGAGAGGATGGCCGAGGTAGCCGTTAGGAACCTAATCAACATATTAATGGGGAAGAGACCACTTTACCTAGCCAACCCGGAGGTCCTCTCAATAAGGCCGTTACAGGCCCTAATATGACACGGCAAATAGTGCTTATAATTGGGCGTGAGTAGTCACTGAGGCTAATGCGTTATGGAGCCATTTAATGCGGCGAGGTTGAGGGAGGCCGTTAAGGGCGGCAGGCCAACACCGGATAATGAGCACCTATGGGCTGCGGTCGCGGTGATTTATAACCCATGCCTAAACGCATTCCTCATTGGTAAGAGGACGGAAAATCCAAGCGATCCATGGAGTGGGGATGCGGCATTCCCTGGGGGCAGGTTTAAACCCGATGAGGATAGGGACCTGGTGGAGACCGCAATAAGGGAGACCAAGGAGGAGGTTGGCCTAGATCTTACTAAAGCCGCTGAGTTTCTTGGTGTTCTGGAACCATTCACGCCAAGTAATGCGCCAAACATTAACGTGGTCCCAGTGGTTTTCCTGCTAAGGGATTGCAACCCTCAATTAGTAATTAATGAGGCTGAGCTATCAAAGGTGTTTTGGTTAAGCATAGATGATATGAGGAAGTATGTCAAGTTGAATGTTAACATTAAGGGTAGGCCAAGACCCGCGATAATAATTGGGGACGTGGTGATATGGGGTATGACGTACAGAGTACTACGTAGGCTACTGAGGAGTGCATTCAACATAGACCTACCCAGGGACCCGAGAGATATTGATTAATCCTCATCACTTCGGTTCACAAAGCATTACCAACCTCAGTGGCGATCCCTCGGCCCCCCTGATCTTGAGCGGCATGAATATGAATAATCCCTCCCCATCCCTACAGGTGCTTAGTGCAATATTTAGGTTCGTGACACCTTCAATTATGTAAATGCCGTTTGAGAGTAGCTTATAATGTACGTAGGCAACATCGTCCCTCGGGACCTTGGGTGGGTATGGGTAGCCCTCCTTGCCCGGCCAACCTGCTATACTCAGTGCCTCAGTACCCACGGCCCTAACGCCCTTGCTCACCAAGTAATCGGCGCCCGACCTATCCAGGTATGGCCAATTGTAGAGGAATTCCTCAGTGCCCCAGGTCCTTGAGAAGCCCGTGTATAGCATGACAACGTAATTACGCCGTATCTTCTCGTCAAACCTCCTCAGGTCATCCTCACTAATTGCCTCGCCATGCCCCTTATAGCTCAGGTCTAGTACCACGCCATATGCCACGAACTCGGTCAATGATATCGACTCGGCGGTTAGGCCACTCGGTACGAAGTGCCGCGGCAGGTCTATGTGCGTGCCTGAATGAAGCCCAGCAGATATCCTCGATAGTGTCGACTCGCCATAGCTCCTCCCAACCTTAACGTATTCATGGGTGAATGGTGGGTCGCCAGGGTATGTCGGCATTCCGTTATATAGTTCATGCGTTAAATCAATCATCACAAGCCCCTTACTGGTTAATTGATTGATTAATTCCCTCAGGACCTGGGACATGCTACATTAACGGCTATGCCTCGCTTATTATGCTTTTCCCTGATGGTTACATAACCTATATAGTGATTAAAACCACTACTATACTTAAACGTAATCCAATAATTATTAACGAATTGAAACGCTG
>DAXY01000032.1:21246-21411 GCA_002506645.1 Vulcanisaeta distributa
CTGGCCCTGAGGGACATGCCCAAACCATCGCCAGGGCGTGGGCAGGTATTGCTAAGCCCCATTGAGGTTGGCGTTTGTGGGACGGACAAGGACATTATTGAGGGTAGGTACGGAGCGCCACCACCGGGTGAGGAGTACTTAATCCTGGGCCATGAGGCCGTGGCC
>DAXY01000032.1:21446-34186 GCA_002506645.1 Vulcanisaeta distributa
GTCGTACCAACAGTGAGGAGGCCAACAACGTGCACCCTACCAATAACCGAGCTGGACTACTGCCCAAGGGGCACATACGCGGAGCATGGGATATGGTACTTGCATGGGTTCGCTGCTGAATTCGCCGTGACCGACTCGCAATACCTCGTTAAGGTGCCTAGGGAGGCCGTGGACGTTGCCGTACTCACGGAACCCCTGAGCATCGTTGAGAAGGGTATTGATCTGGCGCTCAGGCTTGGTACGGCTAGGTTTGGGTCCTGGAGCCCAAGGAGGGTCCTAATAATGGGCGCTGGGCCCATAGGCATGTTGTCACTAATGGTCGTGAGGCTCAGGGGGTTCGTGGACGTAACGGTCACGGCAACTAGGCCCTACGACAGTCTCAAGGCCAAGCTTGTTAGGGAGATTGGGGCAACCTACGTCAATACCAACGTTGACCAAATAAGTGGGGATTTCGACATAGTCATTGAGGCCACGGGATCCACGAGCGCCGCCTACGAGGCGTTGAAGCATCTGGGGAATGATGGCGTTGCCGTGTTGCTGGGGATATACCTGGATAGTAAGTCCGTAAACATAGGGCCGCTGCTTGACGACTGGAGGAGGAATAAATTAATCATTGGCGTAACCAACGCAAGCATAAGGGCCTTTGAAATGGGGGTCTCAGACCTTGTTAAGGCTAAGTTCGAGTTCGGCAATTGGGTCAGGAAGTTAATAACGAAGGAGGTACCGCTGGATGAGTATGAGTACGCCTATAACTGGGGCCACGAGGATATTAAGTCAGTAATACAGATACGGAGTTTATGAATAGTTGACGAATTCATCCTCACGGAAGAAGAACTTGATCTCCCTCTCAGCCTCCCTAGGGCTGTCACTCGCGTGGACTAGGTTGAATAGGGCCCTCTTCTCTAGGTTGGCCAGTTCCGGACTGTCTATGGCGTAGTCCCCCCTAATCGTGCCCGGCGGTGATGAGTATGGGGTTGTTGAACCAACTATCTTCCTAACGACCTCAACAGCCCTATTTCCCTCGAGAACCATAACGACTATTGGGCCCATCGATAGGTAATCGGCTAGCCAGGACCTAATGATCTTCCCAATCTCCACTGGGTCATCCGTGCCCAGGTCGGTCCTTGGGTCCTTACCTATCTCAGCATAGGACTTCAGGGACTTACTGCCCACAGAGCGTAGCCAATTCTCATCACTTGGATAGAACTTGGCAGCCTCCTCCTTACTCAGCCTAATCATTTTCATAGCCACAATCCTGAGGCCAGCCCTCTCGAACCTACTGATTATTTCTCCAATCAATCCCCTTTTCACAGCGTCGGGCTTAATTATAACCAGGGTTCTCTCGATCATGCCGTGAATCGGTAGTATTCACGCCCTTTAAAATTTTATGACCATGAAGGTGGGAGATAAAAGTTTAATGACGCGGCTACTCCCGGGAAAGTAATGAATGAGTCCAGTAGGTTGTATGAAGAGGCGCAGAAGGTCCTTGTTGGTGGTGTTAATAGTCCCGTTAGGGCCGCGATTAGGCCGTACCCATTCTTCGTGAGGGAGGGCAGGGGCCCATATATATTCACTGTGGATGGGCAACGATTAATAGATTATGTGCTTGGATATGGGCCACTAATCCTAGGCCACGCGCCTGAGCCCGTCGTTAGGCGGATCATGGACTACATCAATAAGGGCTGGCTCTACGGCGCACCGACGGAGGTCGAGATTTTACTAGCCAAGAAAATAGTTAGTCACTTCCCAAGCATTAGGAAGGTTAGGTTCGTGAATAGCGGCGGTGAGGCGGTAGCCACGGCGATCAGGCTCGCCCGCGGATATACGAAGCGCAGGAAGATACTGAAGTTCGAGGGTAATTACCACGGCGCGGTTGATTATGTATTGGTCAAGGCGGGTAGCGCCGCGGCGCATTTTGGCACGCCATCATCAGCAGGCGTACCTGATGATGTGGCTAAACTAACGCTTGTCGCTAAGTACAATGACTTGGACAGTGTGGAGAGAATCATGAGGAGTGAGGGTAGTGACGTTGCGGCGATAATAGTGGAGCCCGTCATGGCCAACTACGGCGTGATACCGCCCAGGGAGGGATTCCTGAAGGGGCTTAGGGAAGTTGCGGATAGGTATGGAGCCCTGCTCATATTCGATGAGGTAGTCACGGGCTATAGGCTTGGCCTTGGCGGTGCTCAAAGGATTTATGGGGTCAATGCCGACATAACCACGCTGGGTAAAATAATTGGTGGTGGCTTCCCAATCGGCGCGGTGGGCGCCCGTGACGACATAATGGACCTACTATCACCGAGAGGTCCCGTGTTCAATGCAGGAACCTTCAATGGACATCCAATAAGCATGATTGCTGGGTTGGCCACGATAGAGGTTCTCGAGACCACAAATGCCTATGAAATTTCCATAGGCGCATCGCGTAGGTTGGCGGAGGGTTTCAATGACGTACTTGGTAGGTTGGGTATTGACCACGTGGTTAATTGGGTCCCAACAATGCTCCAGGTCTTCTTCACTAAGGGTGAGGTTGTTGATCACGAGACAGCGAGCAAGTCAGATGTCAGGCTATACCTAAGGCTACATGAGGAGTTACTAAAGCGCGGTGTCTTCATAGCGCCGAGCCAGTTCGAAGCCGTATTCACGAGTTCGAGCCACACAAGCGACGTTGTTGAGGAGACGCTTAGGCAGGTTGAGGAATCGGCCAAGGCCCTTAGGCAGGTTTAATCATTGCCATTCCTTAGGATCTCCATTAAATAAGTCCTCAACCTCCTCACGGCATCCTCATTACCCGCCTCGGCAAATCTCCTCATGTTTTCCAGGTAGTTGCTCATGATCTTCTTAATCAATGACCTACTCATCGCATTAATCACGGTCTNNCTCCTCAGGGCACTCAATGCCTCCTTAACCTCCTCCTCCCTAATCCCCTCAATGAACCTCATCACGTCCTTAATGGCCTCATCAGCGTCACTACGCATTATAAGCCTCATAATCCGCTCAGCCTCATTATCGATCTCCGGTAATTCGCTCAACACCCTACTCCTACCATTGACGTACTTCAGGTAGGGTTCCCTCAAATCCTCAAGCCTAATAACTCTAACGTGGCCCTCACCCTGCACGTTGACGGCGCTTGGCGTGGAGACGTCAATTATAAGCCTCGGCAGTGAATTGCCCGTGCTTGCGTCTATGCTTATTAACGGTGTTTGCGTCGATACGGCCACGAGCACCACCTCATACTTTCCGCTCATTAATTCATTCATTAAGGACTCGAGACCCAACAGCCTTATTGAGTTCCCGAACTCATGCTTCAGCTTGTCCGTTGTCCTATTCACCACGGTCACCCCTCCATAGCCACTCCTAAGTAGTTCCCTAACCACGCCTCTCGCAACCTCACCACCGCCAACCACGAGCACATTATCATCCCTACTAACCCTCTCCATTAGGTAGTTTGCGAGGAACTTCACGAAGGATATGTCGCTTAGATTATGCCTACGCCTAAACTCCTCACCAAACCTAATTGCTGACTTAAACAATATCCCCAGCCTCGGTGATGGCTTACCCATGGCATAGGCCCTCCGGACCTGGGACAGGATCTCCCTCTCGCCGAGAAACATCGAGTCAAGACCAGCCGTCACCAGTAACAAGTGCTTAACCACGTCCAAGTCATGAAGTATCCTCGGCCTGATACCCGCCTTCTCATTAATCAATTCAATTAATGCACCCTCATCCTCATCACCATCGAGGTAGAACTCAACCCTATTGCAGGTCTCCAGCGCAATTATTGAATTGTATGATTCATAGAGCTTAATTAATTCGTCATTCGTGAAATACGCCTTAGCCAACGTGGCAAGGTCATAATCCCGATACGTCATTACCAAGGACTTAATCCTCGACATCGAATAATCATGGACTATCACCGTAGGCTATTAATTTAAGCATTTCGCCGCGGCTCTGCGAAAATTCATTAGCATAAAGCTAAATAATTATTATGCATAATTTAGTTGTGCAGTCGGGAATCGATTTAGACCATGTGTTTAGGCAAGTTGATGGGCAGAGGGATTTCGTGATTGAGCTTTACAGGGGCTTCATACCAATAAGGGCCTTGGCGCCCGAGAATGGCGGTGATGGTGAGTGGGATAGGGCTAACTACCTACTTGACGTGGTTAGGAGGTATTTCGATGAGGTCAGGATTATTGAGGCACCTGATGATAGGGTTAGTAGGGGCTCTAGGCCGAACATAGTGGCTTTGATGAGGGGTCGTGATACGTCAAGGACGTACTGGGTAATTGCGCATATGGATACGGTGCCCGAGGGCGATAGGTCGTTGTGGACTCACGAACCCTTCAACGCCACCGTAATTGGCGATGTTATCTACGGAAGGGGTGTTGAGGATGATGGGCAGGGGATAGTCATGGGCATAACCGTGGGTAAGGTCCTGAGGGAGCTCGGTATAACACCGCCGATTAATTACGGCGTGATATTGGCAAGCGATGAGGAGGTCGGTAGTAAGTACGGCATTCAATACGTAATTAATAAGGAGCCAAGCCTAATAGGCGGTGGGGACTTGGTACTAGTGCCAGACGCGGGCAATGCCGATGGAACGATGATAGAGGTTGCTGAGAAGGGAATACTCTGGGTTAGGGTCACGGTGTATGGGAAGCAGGCCCACGCATCACTCCCCGAACTCGGTCTCAATGCCTATAGGCTCGGTAGTGAATTGACCCTTGAAATAGACAGGAAATTGCATGAGACCTTCAATCACGAGGACCCATTGTTCATACCACCCAGGTCAACCTTCGAACCAACTAAGGTGGAGCCTAACGTTGGTAATGTAAACACAATACCCGGTAAACACGTATTTTACATAGACTGTAGGGTACTGCCTAGGTACAGCATTGATGAGGTCCTCAAGGTAATTAGGGACACTGCGAATAATTACTGCAGCGCCCATGGGTGTAAGGTCGATATCGACATCGTTAGTAGGGAGGATCCAGTACAACCGACCAGTGCGGATAGCGAGATTGTGAGGAGGCTATCCAAGGCTATAAGGATTGTTAAGGGCCTGGAGCCTAAGCTCCTCGGCATTGGCGGTGGGACATATGCGCGTTATCTGAGGGCCCGCGGCATACCCACGGCCGTCTGGATGACGTCGAAGGAAACGGCCCATGCACCGGATGAGCATGTATTAATAGGTGACGTTATCAGCGATATAAAGACCGTGATCNNCCGTAATGGTACATACCCATAAATTCATAAGCATTCAGGTACTAACCTGGGTGAAATGAGGGTCTTAATCACGCTTGAGCCATTCGCGAGGAATGTGAGCCCGTACGACCTACTGTCCAGGATCAACTGCGGCCAAGTCATTGAGTGGGGCCGCAATAGGTGCATTATTGACTTGGGTGATTGTGGGTCGAATGCCCTGGCCTCGCTCAGGGCTGTCAACTACGTGGCCCACGTATCAATAATCGACAAGGTAATTAACAGGGACTTGGATGCCTTATTTACGGCGGCTAAGGACGTGCTAATGAGCCTAGTGGGTGATGGGGGTGGCACGTTTAAGGTCGTGGTCAAGAGGATGGATAAGAATTACCCAATGACAAGTGTTGAGCTCGCAAAGAAGCTTGGTGAGTACCTGGCCCGGTTTGCCAGGGCCGACCTTGAGGATCCCGACTACATAATATATATCGAGGTTAGGGATGATTATTTCCTGATCGCCCACTCAACGAGGGATTTATTCCGTAAGAGGAGGGAGGCTATACCCACTGATTGGGTTAATCGTGTAGTCGGTATTGTTGAGGGCCCTAGGGAGGTTTACGAGGCCATGGACCTGGTACAACTTAGCCATGCATTGGGGATTGAGCTTAGGCTAATCACGAGCCCATTATTGATTGATAGGGCGCTGAGGGCCTTGAGACTTGGCTCAATGCCCCGGGTCAGGGTAGTGGATGTTGATGAGGCGTTGAGGGACATTGACGTACCAATCGTCCTATCCATGCACGCTAATTACAACGAGAGGAAGCTCATTGAGGTTAGTAGGGAGGTGTTCAGTAGGGGTTTGAGGATCGGTTTAATACTCGGTAATGAGTATGAGGACGTAAGCCTAGGCCTAAGGAGTAGGGCTATGTATGAGGTTAGGCTTGGCCCAATGACGGGCCACCCAATGAGGACGACCATCGCGCTGGCCTATGCCATCAGCGTTATATATACGACGTGGTTAATGATTCAATGATGCTGCCTGAGGTGGGTATTGGACGTGGTAGGTTTAGGGCGTTACCTAATAAGTACGCGTTACTATTCATGACTTGGTACTCGAGGGGCTCCTCAATAAGTCTCTATAGGCTACTCCTCATGACCTACCTAGCATCGCACATGGTTAGGTACGCATTCGAGAACCCACCGATAATTAGTAGGTCCGTACTTAAGGACTTGGATGACCTAGTTAAGGAGGGGTTGATTGAGTTGAGGACGGTGAATGGTAGGTTAAGGGCCGTGGTCACGGATAGGGGTAGGCGGGTGATTGGTGAGCTTTTTAACATGGGTAATGAGTACGTGTTATTTGGTGATTACCTAATAGTTAAGTTGAGGGACTTACTCAATGAGTTATCGAGGCTCGTCAGTGCGTATCAGGACATGGACACAGCCGTACTCCTCTCAATAGCCCTTAGGGAGGCATCGCTCAGGGAGGGCGGGGTTGAGGGCATCGTACTGAAGGACTTGGCCTTAGACTTGAGGAGACCCTGCGAGAACGCGATCGGCTAGATAAAAATACTTGATAACTAGGGCCGAGACCCGTGGATCATCATCGCCGTAATGCGATGAGATTAAAAACGTGACCGAGTAATTGATTAGGCAAGGCCCTGCCAGCATAATGCTTTTTAATACCTACCAATACCCTGCCTTGATGGCGAGGGGGCTTTACCACTATTTAGCTGAGGCTTGGGCTGGGGCTAGGGATGGCTGGATTTGGGACGTGGTCATGAAGCAGAGGTTGATAGAGTGGCGTAGGGAGCCGTCCATCGTCAGGGTTGAGAAGCCCACGAGGATTAATAAGGCCAGGCAGTACGGTTATAAGGCTAAGCAGGGTATAGTGGTGGTCAGGGTTAGGCTCAGGAGGGGCCCCTTCAACAGGAGGAGGCCGAACAGCGGCAGGAGGCCGAAGAGGATGGGGGTTTATGGAATAACAACGAGTAAGAGTCTCCAATTAATTGCTGAGGAGAGGGCTGCGAGGAAGCACCCAAACATGGAGGTCCTTGGCTCATACTGGGTTGGTGAGGATGGCACGTACGTGTGGTATGAGGTAATACTCGTGGACCCAAGCCACCCAGCCATCAGGAGCGACCCAGACTTTGCGTGGCTCGTTGGTAAGGAGGATAGTGAGGGACGTAGAAGGAGGAGGTTGAGGGAAAGGCAGAGGAGGTTGATTGAGAGGTTGAGGAAGAAACTTGGTGAGCAGTCCCAGCAGTCGTGAGCCACTACCTTATGCCCATTGCACGGCTAGACCTTGAGGTTAACATACACGCGACTGAGGATCTCGACAAGGCCGTTAATCACATCATAAGGTTGTTAACGGAGAAAGCGCCAATAATAATAGAGGTGCTCTATGGGCATTATGGGAACCCAATATACAGGGTTCAATCAGTGATTAGGGATGGGGACCTCGCCATGAGCATTGTTAGGGCCATATGCTCATCACTCGTGAACAGGGACTACCTACTGAGGACCGTGGGTAATAGGGTCGACAGCTCTGGAGATATTTTCCTGAGGTTTGATAAGCAGGAGTTTGTGAGGGGTCGATTCATGCTGAGTGATGGAGATGACGTGGTTAGGGTTAGGATTAGGGTTTTTGGTGTTGATTCTGTTCAGTTCATTAACGAGACCTGTGGGTAGGCCCAAATGTTCGTGGAGCTTCACCTCGGCTCCACCGACGGGAAGCTAATTAGGTTGTTGAAGAGGCTTGGCTATGGATTGGCAGCATTAGTGGTTAGTGGTGATGTTGAGGAGTTTCCAACGTTTAGGAAGTTGGTAATAACGAGGGGGAGTGCCTGGAAGATTAGGATGTATAAGGACTTTGACCTCGTGTCTGTGATACCGTGGAGTAGGTTCGTACTGAATAAGTTGATAAGTGATGATAGGGTTGACGTAATAACAATTAATGAGGTCAATAGATCCATCCTACCATCGAAGGCGCAGGCCAGGGCGATGGCTAGGGAGGGCAAGGCGCTGGAGATCGTTGTAAACCCAATTATTGACAGTGGTGAGGTTGGTCTTGCATTCCTCAGGGACGCCATTAACGAGTTCTACACAATCGATGGGCTTAGGATCATTGTGTCCCAGGGCATCAGTAAGGCGCCTGATGTTAGGAATCCCAGGGATGTTGTGGAGTTAATCCAAGTGCTGACGGGCATTGACGCCAAGCCCCTAATTAGTGATAATCCCTACGAAGTGATTGCCGATGCACTGTATAGGAGGGGTGTCTGTACATGAGGTACGTAATAATCGATGTTTACCCGAGGGAGTACGTTAATGAGGTACTCCCTGGCATAAGTAATTGGTTTAGGTTCTTCGCGGGTAAGGATGCCATTGGCGCCGAGTTGAGGGTAATCGCTAAGTATGAAGGTAGGGGTAGGCTCATAATTCAAGTGCCCAATAACCTACTTAGGTACTTGAGGTCGGCAGTCGTAATGGCTGGGAGGGAGGGTGATGCATCGATTATTACCGTCAAGGTCACGGGAACGATGAGGAAGGCCCTGGCAATAGCGTCCTCCGTGCCCTACTTATTCAATGAGTTCCTTGGGGAGGATTAATCAGCTCGTCGTGAGGTCCTCACCACTCGGTTTTGATACCCATCATCACTACAGTAAGCGCCACTGACTGGGCTTAAATTGGCTTTGTCCATGCGCAATCACGGTAGTGGCCTTGCCTGCCCAATGCTGTAATAGCCCCTGTTGTAGTAAATCAACGGTAATTTATTGTTCATTACCTGGGCATCAACAACCTCCCCAATGAATATTGTGTGGTCACCACCTGGGTACTTGGCGATAACCCTACAGTCGAGGTACGCTATGGCGCCCTCAATTATTGGCGAACCTGTCTTCGCAAACCTAACCTTCAACCCCCTAAACCTCTCCTCCCTCGGTGCCGTGGCGAATTTAATGGCTAAGTCCTTCATGTCATCGGGCAGTATATTGACCGCATACACGTTGGACCTATCAATGGCCTCATGGCTGGTTAACCCCTTACCAATTGCGATTAGTACGAGTGGTGGATCGAGTGATAGGGATGTGAAGGAGTTCACGGTGAGGCCGTAGTACTCATTATTATAAGTCGTAGTCACTATTGTGACGCCCGTAGGGTAATTCCTCATTATCACCTTAAGCATTTCACCGGTTATGGACATTGCAGCATTGGGTAAATCAGGTATTAAAAATACTTCCCCGTTTCATTAATCATTTCTTAACGTATAACCAACACTTAACAAACACACCAGGCCTTGCCTCAACAACAGGTGGCTCCTGTTTCCTACAGATATCCATCGCATATGGGCATCTTGGGTGAAACCTACAGCCAGGCGGTGGGTTGGCAAGGTTTGGAGGTTCGCCGGGCGCCACCTTCCTCTCCCTAAACCTATTGCTTGGGTCCGGGTCCGGTATCGCCTCAATGAGTGATTGGGCATATGGGTGGAGTGGGTTCTTAACCACGTCCCTAAAAGGCCCATACTCCGCGAATTGGCCTGCATACATTATGAGTATGTAATCACTGAAGTACTTCGCAGTAGATATGTCGTGGGTTATGTACATAAATGCCATCTTATGTCTCTGCTGGATGTCCTTCAATATTGTCAGTATTTCGACCCTTATTGAAGCATCAAGCATTGAGACCGGCTCATCAGCTACTATGAAGTCGGGATTCGTTATTATGGCCCTCGCAATGGCAACCCTCTGCCTCTGACCGCCACTGAGCATGTGTGGGTACTTATTAATGAAGTCCTCAGGTGGCGTTAACTTAACCTCCTCAAGCGCCCTGTATATCCTCTCCTCCCTCTCCTCCCTGGGCACTCCCTGCACCATCAATGGTTCCTCGAGTATGAAGTGTATGCTGTGGAATGGATTAAGGCTTGAGTATGGGTCCTGAAACACCATACTGACCCTCCTCCTAAACCCAATCTCCTTTAACTCGTCCTCCCTCATGTGCGTTATGTCATTACCCTCAAAGTAAATCTCGCCAGATATGGGTTCAAGAAGCCTAATGAGTGTTCTGCCAAGCGTGGTCTTACCACTACCTGACTCACCAACCACCGCTAGTGTGACACCCCTATCAATGCTAAGGCTAATGTCATCAACGGCCTTAACATACCTAGGCTTCGCAAACAGGCCAGGCCTTATTGTGTAGTACGTCCTCAACCTATGCGCAATAACAAGATCGCCCTTCCTTACCCATGGCGTATCGTCAAATGCCTCAGGCATAAATCGATTATACCTTTCAGGGATTACTTAAAAATCTAACCTATATTTGCATTTATAATTTATTTGCCTATAAAATCACTTATATAACCAACAGGCCACGAGATGTCTCCTAGCTGCCTTACCCTCGAGATTCACCATTGGCGGCTCCTTGGCATCACAAAGGCCCTTTAGGTAATCCCTATCCCTATAGAATGGGCATCTTGGGTGGAACCTGCAGCCGGGTGGTGGATTTATTAGGCTCGGAACCTCACCCGGTATGAATGATAGGGTCTTGTCTGTCCTGAGCGTTGGTACACTTGATATTAAGCCCTGGGTGTATGGGTGGCTTGGGTTTCCGTATATATCCTCAGCACCGCCTATCTCCACAATCTTCCCAGCATACATTATGGCCACTGAATCGGCGAGTTCGCTTGCCAATGCCAGGTCATGCGTTATGAATATGTATGATAGCTTATACTCCCACTTGAGCTTCTTGAGTAGGTTCATTATGTTTGCCTGCGTCATGACGTCAAGCGCTGAGGTTGGTTCATCAAGAATCACTATCTTTGGGTGCGCCATTATCGCCATGGCGATTACGACCCTCTGCTTCATGCCCCCACTGAGCTGGTGCGGGTACCTATTCACGATATCCTCAGGCAATCCAACCGATTTCAGGGCATCCATCGCCATCTTAAGCGCGTCATCCTTATTCATCCCCTGTAGTATTAACGGCTCTATCATCTGATCGCCAATCCTTATTACCGGGTTTAAGGCATTCATTGAAGCCTGGGGTACCATGGCAATCCTCCTCCACCTGATTTCCCTCCTAAACTCGGCCTCGGGGATGTGTAGGACCTCACTACCGTCCAGGTAAATTTCACCACTAACAAGCACCACGTTCCTCTCCCAAACACGGGTGAGCAGCTTGGCCAACGTCGATTTACCGCTTCCAGACTCACCAACCACGGCCAAGGTCTCGCCCTCATTCAGCTCAAATGATACGTCGTCGACGGCCTTAACAATGCCCTTTGTTGTGGCGTAATAAAGCTTCGCATGTCTAACCTCGAGCAAGGCCATGGCCCTCACCCATACCTAAGCCTTGGGTTAACCACGGGTTCAAGGGCTATTGCGGTTAATATAAAGACTATAGCCACAAACGCGATTAATAGGCCCGGCGGTATAACCCACCACCAATACCCAGACGTTAAGGCNNCCAAATTCTTCAGCATAATAGAGGAGCATGCCCCATGTTGGGTATTCCGAACCTGCTAAACCGAGGAAGTTTATGGAGGCTAACGTTAATATTGCACCGGGTACATTCGTAACCAGTAAGTAAAATATGTATGGGACTATCTGAGGCAGAATGTGGTTCCTCAGTATCCACATCCTACTTGCGCCAGCTATTACCGCCGATTCTATGTACTGCGCGTTCCTTATTTGCATTATCATGGCCCTAATAATCCTAGCCGATGCGCCCCAGGACACAATTGCAAGAAATATCACGGCATCCCAAATACTCCAGCTAAATAGGACCGAGAAGACTATCAATAGTGGGAAGGCTGGTAGTAATATTACGAAATCCGTGAGTCTCATTAGAAATTCATCAATTAATCCACTGTAAAATCCAGCAACAATACCTATCACTACTGCTATAATCACTATTATTAATGCTGATAGTAATCCAACGGCTAGGTCGATTGGGAAGCCGGCTAATAACCCTAGCCATAGGTCACGACCCTCATTATCAGTACCCATTAAGCCATATGCCTGCCCCTGAAGTACTATTTCTAGGTCATTTCTATTAATCACCGATGAGTTTTGCGAGAATACGTAAAATACGAGGTTAAACCTATATGTCCCCTTTAACGGTGTTAATTTGCCATTGCTGATGGTATAAAATATATATGGTGTGGCTGAAGATCCGGTAGGCACTATACTACTCACATGATATTTCTCATTATAGAATAGGTTAACCTGGCTTATGACCTCAGGAGCCACGCCAAGTGTAGTTACCCTACTATTAATTGGTAAAGGTCCAAGTGTTATTTCGCTTCCATCGGGTCTATAGACTGTTACTGATAGCACCGGAGGTTGAGACATGCTATATATGGCTGGGTTGTTAACTACGATGAAGATTTCGTTCCATGGCTTATCATACTCATAAGCGACACTAAACGTTATAGTAATATAGGTCACATCACTCTGATGCTGCACTGAATATGAATAATTATGTACGTAAATCTGTGGCGAATATACCGGGCCTATTAATGAGTCAATCCAAGCCGGTGGTGCGTATTG
>DAXY01000032.1:34281-35224 GCA_002506645.1 Vulcanisaeta distributa
GATCTCGCTGGGGGTCATTCCTAGGATCCTAAACTCATGCCGTTTCTTCGCCATGCCCACCACCTCACTCCCTAAGTCTTGGATCAAGCATTATATATACTATTTCCATTATGAAGATTATAACGATATAAAGGAGTGTTGATGCGTATGTTAATGCAACTACCACGGGTAAATCCGGCGTTGGTGAACCAACAATGGCTATATTATACACATAGCCCAAACCCCACCAATGAAACACCATCTCTGTGACTAGGAAGCCACCAAATATTATGAATGGTATTGTTATGAATATGCTCGTTAATATTGATGGCGCAGCGGGCCTGAGTATGTACCTATTAACTACGTGACTCTCAGGTAATCCCTTAATCTTTGCAAAGGTTACAAAATCCTCCTGGGAAATGTTAAGGACCACGGTCCTTGCGAAGTAGGCCCAACCACCAATATTAATTATTAATACTGTTATAAGCGGTAATGTAAAATGCCATAATAAATCAAGGACTGCCTGCGGTATTGTAAATACCTTAATTGGGTCTGTTAACCATAACTCATAATACTTGGGACTTATTATACCACCTGTTGGGAAGTAAATTGGTGAGCGCAATTGTGCTAAGTAAAATGAGAATATCAGTAACATGACGATGCCTAACCACCACTGCGGTATGCCATTAGCTAATGCTGCGTAGTACATAACGGCTCTATCGGATTTAGAGCCGTACTTAAGGGCTGACCTAAGTCCTATCTCTATGCCTATGAAGGCGCTTAGTAATATACCGAAGGTATCAAGGAGTATTGTACCAGGCAAGGCCGACAGTATTATATCAACTACCTTACCGCCACCAACATTACCGTACTCACTTGGGAAATATGAATAACCCCAATTAAAAACGATCATGTTATACATTATGTAGAGGGTCCTAATCGCAGGTGGTTTATTAAGTCCATA
>DAXY01000062.1:0-1318 GCA_002506645.1 Vulcanisaeta distributa
CATCAGGGTTAATACCCTGTGGGTACTTAAATGAGAGCACCGTGGTTGATCTATAATAGTCATTCTTCACGTAGGGCTCTAGGCCCATCTTACCAAGGGCATTCACGATAGCCTTACCCCTCTCAATATGCCACTTGATCCAATTATCTATGCCGATCTCCCTAATCATGCTCAAAGCCTCCCTAATCGCGAATAGGTAATTAACGGCTGGCGTGAACGGAGTCTCCATCTTCTCGCCGAATTTTCTCATTAACTTAATATCGAAGTAAATGCTGGGGTGATTCACAGAATCGGCCTTGCGGTAGGCCTCGCTTGAGGCTACGGCAATGAAGGACATGACCGGTGGGGCGGCAAGGCATTTCTGGCTGCTTGATACGGCTACGTCAATGCCCCAGGAATCAACCTCGAAGTAATCGCCGCCCAGGGCAGACACGTTGTCGACCAGGACCAGGGCGCCGTAGGACCTAATCCACTTGGCGACCTTCGGCAGGTCCCTAAACACAAGGCCTGGGCTTGTGTCGTTATATACCGTGGCGAATACATCGACCTGCTTAATCCCCATGGCCTCAACCCTAGCCCTTAAGTCATCATACGTGGGCGCCCTATCCCAGCCATAATCAACCTCAATTACCTCCGCACCAACCCTCCTGAGGTGATTAACAAGCCTCCTACTGAAGCTCCCGAAGACGGGCACGAGTACCGTGTCCCGAGGCTTGACGAAGTTCAGCACCATGGTCTCGACAGCGCCCGTGCCGCTTGCCGTTATTGGGTATACATCACCGTTCGTTCGAAATACGTACTTCAAGCCCTCGATTACGTCCCTATATAGCCTATGAAAGTGGGGTGATCTGTGATCAACGGTCCTCATTAATGCCCTCATCACCCTAGGCGGTATTTGCGATGGTCCAGGGACTACGAGTAAGGGGTCCGGCGCCAGATCGAGGTTCACACCTGCGTGGTTCTTAATGACTATTTAAGTTTTATTTATTAAATAAATAAGCCATGCCGCTACATGACGTGGTAATACATATCCTATATATTTAGCAACGCGATAGATGTGAAACCCAACATTAATAAATGCGTACTAAACCCAATGCCGTGTTAATAACGAGGATTAACATTAAGGGCTTTTACGGAATAAACACCAGCGCCGAGTTGGGCCCCCTAACGCTGATCACGGGGCCCCCAGGCTCGGGTAAGTCAATGATCATTGAATTACTCTGGAGAATTTTCAGGGGTGTCAGGGATAGGCTTTCCCTTGATGATTTGGCGAGGATTGGCGATGCCAGGGTTGACGTGACCATATCCCTCGATGATA
>DAXY01000062.1:1472-5727 GCA_002506645.1 Vulcanisaeta distributa
AACGCTGTTGAACCCAGATGGGCTAGTGCCGAGGGGGCAGGCCCTGCAATTAGTAGGTAGTGCATCCGAGGATTACGAGGCGGCATTATCGGTGATTAAGGCCCTCAGGGATTACCTACTCTCTGTGGGTATTTACAGGATAGGTCCATACATAGACTTTAGGGGCCGTGTTAAGAACGCTGATGCCTCACATACGGACTTCGTTGGTGAGCACGGAGAGTACGTGGTTGAGGTACTCGCCCAACTATTCACCGACCCGAGGAGGGACTCCGACGTGAGGTTCCTGAGGAGGGTTCTTGGCGAACTTGGCCTTAGGAATTTCAGGGCTGGTTGGTATGGCGGTGAATTAGTCCTCTCGCACATCGATAGGAGGGGTATCGTGCATGTCGGTGATGAGTTACCATGCCACATAAAGACAATACTCGCACTGGCGGCTCAGTTAATCGTTTCCAGAAGGCCGTCGGTGATTTTTGTCGAGAACGCTGATTACTGCCTAAGTGAGGGCCTTGGGAATACCGTGACTAGGCTATTGAGTAATTACATCGATAGTAGGCAATTGGTGATGGAGGTTAGGAATAAGTGGTTTGTTGAGGAGTTGAAGATGCCCCACGTGGTTCAATACAGCATGGGTTAGCACCGAATGCCCGCCGCCTTAATGAGGTCCCTGAGTACGTCCCTAACCCTATTCCTGTCGGCCTCGCTTAGTGCATCCCAATTATCGATTATGTACCTGGCCAGCGACACGAAGTCATTAACAGCCGCCGTGGTCTTATCAATGCTTGGCAACCCAATGAAGGCCCTACCACTTTCCGTAATCTCGTAATACTTCTTGGTACCCTCAACCTTAGCCACTTTAATCAGGCCATCCGTCTCGAGCTCCTCAAGGGCTGGGTATATGGAGCCGGGGCTCGGTCTCCAGAAGCCCATTGACAATCTCTCAATCTCATCAATAATCTGGGCCCCAGTCATTGGGCCGTGGCTACTGAGTAGGTAAAGTATTAAGTACTTCAACCCCCTCCTCTTTATAAACCATTGAGGTGGCGGCCCGAGGTGGTGCATTAATATCGATATCAGCAGTATTAGGGATTTATTTAACTTATCTTGCAAAGCCCGGGGCCGTAAATGACCACCGCCGCGAGCAGGGCTAGGGGCCACGGTGGGTATGGCTGGAGGTACGGCCTAATAGACATGAGCTCTAACATGAACCCACTGGGCACTCCGAGGGAGTTGATTGAGTTGATTAGGGAGGGCGTAAACAATGGGCATTATGCCCATTACCCAACAGAACTCGGTGATGAGTTGAGGGAGGCCCTGGCATCCTTCGAGGGTGTTGGGCCTGAAATTACGTACGTGTTTAATGGAGCTACCGAGGCCCTGCAATTACTCCTAATGCACATTAGGCCTAGGCGTGTCGTAATGCCAATACCGAACTACAGCGACTACATGCGGCTGGCTAGGCTAATCAATTCCGAGGTTAGGCATGTCGAGTATTGGGGGCATGGGGATTTGGCGGGCTTACTAATGGCCGAGGCTGGGCCGGGCACGGCGGTTGTGCTCTCCAACCCAAACTCCCCAATGGGCTACTTGATTGGGCGTGATCAACTGCTCATGATTGCCGAGGAACTGCGTAGGCGCGGTGGCGTGCTCATCATCGATGAGTCCTTCATGGACTTCGTGGAGGCTAGCGAGTCGTTGATTAGGGATGTGCAGGGGCTTGATAATGTATTCATCGTTAAGTCCTACACGAAATTCCTGGCAATACCGGGGCTTAGGGTCGGCGCCGCCTATGCGGGTATTGACATTGGGGATTTAGTGCCCACGTGGCCCGTGAACTCGATAGCCGAGTACGCAGTCTCCAGGTACATGGGGAGGGCCCGCGAATTTAGGGAGTTAACGATCAAATACGTTAAGGAGGAGAGGAATAGGCTATTGAATTCCCTGAGGGAACTCGGCATTGAGGCTTACGAATCGAAGACCCACTACTTCATGGTGAGGCATGAGCCATGGCTTGGGGAGGAGCTTATGAGGCACGGCATCCTCATTAGGGACCTATCAAACATACCGCCATTAACGAGGGGCTACTTTAGGGTTAGTATTAGGGATGTTAAGGTGGATAATGAGTTCCTGAACGTATTGCTGGGGATAACACAAATTAAGCATTAGATGAGGTAAGGCATAATGGGTAGGGATTTGAGGAGTGACCTCCCAAACCTGGCGTCCAGGCTAATTCAACTACCCAGTGTTAATCCCCCTGGTTACACGGTCAATATTGCTGGCTTCATTAGGGATTGGCTGGGTGGGTTGGGCTTCAGTACCGAGTTTAGGGAGTATGCCAAGGATAAGCCCAACGTGATTGCCAGGGTGGGCAGGGGTAAGCCCGTGTTGATACTCAACGGCCACATGGACGTTGTGCCTCCCGGCGATGAGTCCAGGTGGACCTACCCACCGTTTTCTGGGAAGGTCGTTGATGGCAGGGTCTATGGTAGGGGTGCCACGGACATGAAGGGCGGCCTGGCCGTGATAATGACGGTATTTGCTGAACTAGCGCCACTAATTGAGAGACAAGGCTCCGGGACGCTGATTTTCTCGGCAACGGCCGATGAGGAGACCGGAGGCCACCCAGGCGTTGAGTCCCTGGTAAAGGATGGCGTGTTGATCGGCGATGCAGCCATCGTGGCCGAGCCCTCGGGCAGCTCTAGGTACTACATTGGTGAGAAGGGGCTTTGCCAGGTTAGGCTTGTTGCCAGGGGTAGGCCTGCCCACGGTAGTTTACCAATCCTTGGGGATAACGCCATATTAAGGCTAGTTAGGGCGGTACTGAGGGCTGAGGAGTTGATTAATGAGTTCAATAGGGGCATTAAGTTGCCAAGCGAGTTGTTGGATGCCCTCAGGAACTCCGCCGAGACCTACCTCGAGGCATCCAAATCCTCCGGCCTAAACCTGACGCTTAGTGACTTCGAGAGGGTCGTCGGCACCGTATCCTTCAACCCGGGCGTTGTTAGAGGAGGCTCTAAGATAAACATGGTTCCTGACTACGCCGAGCTTGAGCTAGACATGAGGGTGCCGCCGGGCACCTCGCCGGGGCAGGTAATTGATTACTTAAGGAGTGGGTTGAACGGCCTTGCCGATGTTGAGGTCCTGGACGCCAGCGAGCCCAATTACACAAGCCCTGGTGAGGCGATTGTTAGGCTTGTTCATGAGGGTATTGAGAAGGTCCTTGGCGTAACGCCAAAACCGATAATAGTGACTGGGGCGACTGACGGTAGGTACTTGAGGGCTAGGGGAGTGCCAACGGTTGTTTATGGGCCTGGCGAGTTGGCGCTGGCCCATGCATATAATGAGTACGTGACAATAGATGACCTGCTCAGGACCCATGACGTAATGGCATATGTAGTAAGGAAGTTCTTCGGGATTGAGTAATAGCGCAATTGTTAAGTAGTTAATGGCATTGCCTAAACACATGCCCACGAAATTCCTCTACTGGTGGGATTCGTACAGGAGGGAGTTTGACGCAACAGTCGTTAGGATCGACGGTAATAGGGTTTGGCTTGACCAAACCCTGTTTCACCCAAGGAGTGGTGGCGTGGCTAATGACACGGGTAAACTGGTTTGGCGGGGTGAGGAGTACGTGGTTAAGGAGGTTATTAAGGAGGGTGAGGACGCAGTGCATGTGCTGGATAGGGAGCCTGGTTTTAGGGTTGGTGATGCCGTGCATGGAGTAATTGATTGGGATAGGAGGTATAGGCTGATGAGGCTTCACACGGCCACGCACATAATAGCCGCCCTGGCCTACAGGAAGTACAACGCCCTAGTCACGGGCGGAGACATAACCCCTGAGTACGCCAGGGATGACTACAACCTAGCCCTGAGCGGCGATGCGCTTAGGAGGGCTTTCCAGGAATTGATTGCTGAGGCCAATGAAATCGTTAAGAGGGGCATCCCGGTAAAGGTGTACTTCCTAAGGAGGGAGGAGGCGATGAAGATACCGGGTATTGTTAAGCTTGCCGAGAGGGAGCCGCCGCCAGGCGATGAGTGGAGGATTGTGGAGATAGAGGGCGTTGACGTGCAGGCAGATGGTGGGCCGCATGTGGCCAATACGAGGGAGATTGGGGAGATTGTGTTCCTGAAGTCCGAGAGCAGGGGTAAGGATAAGAAGAGGGTTTACTACACGGTCAAGCCCTGATTTTAAATCAACTACTTATTAATCCCTACCAACCTCCTCGACCTACTCCTCCTCAACTCCATTGGGGACCTA
>DAXY01000062.1:5825-5986 GCA_002506645.1 Vulcanisaeta distributa
CGCCGCACCCACGGTCACCCTCAAAGCCCTAGAGACGAAGGACCTATCCATGGGCTTCACGAAGTAGGTGGTGGACCTAGCATAGCCGCAGTAGTTACTCTCCAAATCCAAAACACGGCAAAACCAATAAAACCCGCCACATGTCCATGGTTCCGTATTTC
>DAXY01000062.1:6014-8121 GCA_002506645.1 Vulcanisaeta distributa
CAAGGTGGTGGCTCCTCATTCCGTAGGTTTAAAAATTAGTTTGCCGAGTAGGCATTGGTGATGAGGCGGTTGGGTAATGATCAGTGATTGGGGAGCGCATGGCCTGCTGAATAATTTTATAATTCCCGGCCACCCACACTAATCGTGCCCTATAGGGAGGATATTGAGTTGATTAGGGGTTCGAGGAGTAATTTACTACGTGGTAAGAGGGTCGTGCTTGCCCTGACCGGCGGCATATCCATCTATAGAGTGCCTGACGTGGCCAGGGAGTTGATTAGGCATGGGGCTGACGTGATTACGTTCATGAGTAGGGAGGCCAGTAGGTTGATTAGCCCGAGGATAATGGAATGGGCGACGGGTAACCCGGTGTATGTGGAGTTGAGTGGTTATGCCGAACACGTCAATATATGCGCGACGGCCGATGCCATAGTCATCGCGCCGGCCACGGCAAACACGATAGCCAAGGTGGCCAATGGGATTGGGGACACGCCCGTGGCCCTATGCGCAATGACGGCCCTAGGCTCTGGGGTGCCGCTATTGCTCGTGCCTGCCATGAATGAGTCCATGTGGAGGAACCCCATCGTTAGGGCCAATATCGAGAGGCTGAGGTCGTTGGGTGTTCGCTTCGTAGAACCAGTCATTGAGGAGGGGAAGGCCAAGTTGGCGCCTAATCAGGAAATAGTCGATTCAGTGATTGACTTATTATCGCCGAAGGACATGGCCGGCCTATCGGTTTTAATAACCTCTGGGCCTACCCACGAGCGTATAGACGCCACTAAGTACATAACAACGCCCAGCAGTGGCTTGACTGGTTATTACTTCGCCAGGGAGGCCATGGCCAGGGGCGCCAGGGTGACGCTGGTTGAGGGGCCTGTGGGTATTAATGACCCACCAGGCGCCGAGGTTTATAAAGTCGAGAGCGTCCTCGAGATGTATAGCGTGGCCATGGAGCTCGTCAGTAGGCGGCATTACGACTTGGCAATACTTACGGCAGCCCCGCTGGACTTCTACGTCAAGGATAGGGTTGAGGGAAAGATAAGTAGTGACCTGGAGAGGGTGGTTGTGGAGCTTGTCCAGGCCCCCAAAATCGCCAGGGACTTAAAGAGGTCCTCACCAGGCACATTCCTCATAGCCTACAAGGCGGAGGTTGGCATTACCGAGGAGGAATTAATCGCAAGGACGATGAGGAGGGCCAGGGAGGGTGATTGGGACCTGGCCCTGGCCCACTTGGTTGGTGATGGTAAGGGCTTCGGTACTGAGAGGGATGAGGTCATCGTATTAAACAAGGGCGGTGTGGTCAGGAGGATTGGGCCACTGCATAAGCGGGAGTTGGCCAGGGAGGTTCTTAGCCTGTTCCTGGCCATGGTTAAGGGGCGGTAGAGGAGGTGTAATTATAACCCTATATATTTATAGGTAATGCTTTAAATACTTATAATTGGTATGGAATACCGTGAGTGGGCCAATAGTGCCAGAGAGCGCTAGAAGGAGGGGTTTAATCCTCGCCTCGGTATCAACCTTCTTTGCATGGGCGCTCGAATATTACGACTTCCTGATATACTTCTCACTGGTGCCGTATATTAGCGACCTATTCTTCCCTAAGGAAAACCCAATTGCTGGGCTCCTCTATACACTGCTTATTTTTGCCGTTGGTTACTTCGCGAGACCCCTGGGCGCCATTTTCTTCGGCCACGTTGGTGATAAGCACGGTAGGAGGAATGCGCTGCTCGGTGATGCTGTAACAATGGCCATCGCAACCATAGCCATTGCATTATTACCAACGTATGCGCAAATCGGTATTTGGGCACCCATTTTGCTAACAATATTCAGGTTTGTGCAGGGATTCGGATATGGCGGCGAGGCGGGCGGTGGAGTTGTGTGGGCGCTGGAATTCGCATCGCCCAGGTGGCGTGGGTTAGTCAATGGCGTACTTAATTCAAGCATGTCCGTTGCCACACTCCTCGCCTCAGGCCTACTACTCCTTGTTAGTGCCTACTACCCAATAGGCACGATTGGCTGGAGGATACTCTTCCTGAGCGGCGCGGTTGTGATCATCATAGGCCTAATCATAAGGTTTGCCGCACCTGAATCAATACTTTGGGAGAGGAAG
>DAXY01000061.1:0-220 GCA_002506645.1 Vulcanisaeta distributa
GTCATATCACCCTCGGGAGGTTCGACCTTAATGACCTCGGCACCCAAATCACCAAGTATTGAGGTCGCAAACGGGCCTGCGGCTGAGTGGGTTAGGTCAATGACCTTAATGCCCTCAAGCGGTAACCCACACATACGGAGTTAGGCTACTTACTCCCTCTTATAGGGTTTAACTTCCTAATTGTGCAATCCCTGAGCCCTTCCTCACCCCTCACGCTCGC
>DAXY01000061.1:258-1618 GCA_002506645.1 Vulcanisaeta distributa
ATTACTCACTGCCTAAAGTGAGCGTGGGCGCGTTATTGACGGTATCGGTTGAAGCGGCAAAAGTTAAAAAGTAGTGAAATAACCGTGATCAGGTATGGTTAAGGGTACGCCGAGCTTCGGCAAGATGAATAAGGGCTGGACGCACATTAGGTGCCCCAGGTGCGGTAGGCATGCCTACAACCCCGTCAAGGGCTACTGCGCAGCCTGTGGCTGGGGTAGGTCGAAGAGGATTAGGCGCTATTCATGGCAGACGAAGCACCCACTAACTAGGGCTAGGTTGAGGTAAAGCAACGCCATGCATAGATTAATCCCCACCCTCGTCCTTAACCCCCCTGAACTGCTCAAGGTAGTCCCTGGGCGGCGGTTCCCTCGCGTATAAATCCCTCCTCATGGCCTCGAGCAGTTCATCCTCGCGATTAAGCAGTCCCGCATACGTCATTACCGAAACCCCTGCCTTACCTGCCTCCTCAAACAACGCCTTCAATTTACTCCTCCAATCCAGGTCCCTAAGTGTGTGGTGGGCTATGATTAGCCTATTGAGGAAACCTGCCCTAAGGATTGTCATAAGGTTCCTCAGGGCATTACCCACGTACTCCTCGTTAAACCCTCTCCTCGTCAGGTATAGTGGTGGACCGCCGACGACGAGGGTTTGCGGCTTCACGCTCAGGATGTAATCAATGGCTGACTGCGATACGGGCCCCTCAACGTCGGGCATGAAAGTCAGCAGTTCATCACCCTCAATTATTGTGATGGCTATTACCCTACCCGTCCTCGCATTTTCCTCCCCATGCGGCAGTGATGGTGATACCACGAGCCTAGTGGAGCCCATGTTAAACTCCTTACCATCCGCAAACACCAACTCCCTCACAATCCCCTCAATGGCCTTCCTCAACCCATGGTACCTCCTCCTCTGGCTCCAATTCTCATCACTCGGCGATTTCATAAGCACGACCTTACCGCCGTATATCCTTCTATAGCTATCGTTCGTCGTCCCCATGTAAATGCTTTGATAGGGCACGGTAAAGTGATCCCTGTGATAATGGCTTATGAACACGTAGTTAGCCTCCTCGGCGTACCTCTCGAGAACGCCCCTTAGTGCCTTGACCCTCTCGAGCTCGCGCGGGTGCGGTGGTAACCCATACCTATTCGGCGACAGGCTAATTCCTGGGTCTAGTAGTATTGAAACGTCCCTAGTCCTCACGAACATGGCCATTGACCTAACGCCCAGCGACTCCTCGGCAATGGGTACGACATCCATATACCCATTACCGCATGTAAGATTTATAATGCCTTTTTAGTTCTTGTTACCTCAGTGGGTGTCTATAGGCTTGGCTTTGTTGGTAAGTCATCCACTTGGAAC
>DAXY01000061.1:1647-10810 GCA_002506645.1 Vulcanisaeta distributa
TGATTGCCTAGGGCTTGACCTAGTGATTGTCGAGAGCTATATGGCGGACCTCGTTCAATGCCCCAGGACGCTCGTGCTCAATGATCCGAGTATAGATGGAATAATCGGGTCAATAATCAGCGGGTTAGGCCTTGGCGAGTTAATTGTCGGGGTTGATATTGGTGATTCCAGGTGCGGCGTGGTAATGCTCGCAAACGAGACACCCATCATCCACGTTACGCTTAACTTCATAAGGCTTGTCCGGGTAATAAGGAGATTGGCTGGGCAGGTAAGTATAAATTTAATAATTGGAACGAGCCCCGGCGTATCCGGCCTGGTTAGGAGCCTTTCGGAATTGCTTAGTGACGTTAATGTCAGGGTTAGGGTGGTTAATGAGGATGGGGCCCATGGCGGGAAGGACGTGTTTAGGTCAAGGTATCCATACCTCACATTGGATGAACTTGATGGGTTGGTCTACGCATACGCAGGCCTCACCACGAGGATTTCCAGCGCTCGCCAAGATTAGGCTCAATAAGAAATTCTATATATTACCTGTGTAGCACTTGTAGAATATTGGTGATGTAATTATATAATGATGGTAATTCTTATAAAACAATTACAATGAAGACTTATGATGCCGATAATAATCAAGTGCCGCTCATGTGGTTTCGTATTCTATAACGACCAACAGCTAAGGAGTATTGACGAGGTGCTTAGGCAGTACGGCTACAAATGCCCAGTCTGCCTAAGCCCACTGAGCAGGACGCCACTCACCNNAATTGCCTAATTAAGATGTGTTAAAAATAAAAAATTAAAAAATAAAATAACCAATTTTAGTTGCGTAATTGGCATGACTATTAAGGCGTGGTTTGATGCATTAACGGCTAAGCAGGCTAGGATCGCCGCCATACTGAGTATGGAGGGTAGTAAGAGTGGCATAGATTTCGTAATAACGTGTAGGAAGTACGACTATGTCGAGGAGGTCCTAGGCATGTTCAATCTTCACTACGAGTGCGTTGGTTATCATGGCGAGAGCCCCAGGGAGAAGCTACTGAGGGGTATTGAGAGGCAGCTCGCATTGCTTGATGTTGTTAGGGACTTCGACGTCCACGTATCGCTGACGTCGCCAGACGCTGTCAGGATCGCCTTCGGCCTTGGTAAGCCGATAATAGTGTTAACGGACACGGCGCACTCGTACTTCGTCAATAAATTAACACTACCCCTGGCAAACACCGTGATTGCGCCCTCGGCAATACCCATGAGTGAGTGGGGCCATTATGTACCCAGTGCCGAGATTGATAAGGTTAGGGCGTTTGATGGGGTTTTCGAGCTTATGTGGATTAATAGGTTTAAGCCGACCGGTGAATCCATTAGTAGGCTTGGGCTTAGGAGTAGGGAGTTTGTTGTCATTAGGTTTGAGGAGTCCAGGGCCTCTTATTATGACTATGGCGATAAGGCGCAATTACTGATTAAGATGGCTAAGAGGGTCCTCGAGAGCGGCTATTACGCGGTCGTGTTCCCGAGATACCCATACCAGGAGGAGTTAATTAAATCCGAACTTAACCTATTCCTCAAGCTTGGTAGGTTGGTAATACCAAGGGGCATGAGGCTTGATGGGCTTGACTTGGCGTGGCACGCCAGGTTAGTGATCACGGGAGGCTCGACAATGGCGCATGAGGCGGCGTTGCTGGGCACGCCAGCAATTAGCTATTTCCCACGGCATTACTACATAGATGATTACCTAATGAGTAAGGGATTACCGCTCTATAGGTGCGTTGGTGAGGACTGCCTAGCGGTACTTGATTCAATCCTTAAATCCGACGTGGACCATGTTGATACGAACGCGATATTGAGTAGGATGGAGGACCCCACGAACCTCATAATCAATGAGATAAGGAGGCTCGCCAGTAAATAATCATCAATCCAGTGGGTAATTAATTTATAAGGTGACTTTACTGATGGCCCAATGAAAATACTAGTAACCGGTTCCTCAGGATTCCTCGGCCGGAACGTAGTTAATTGCATGAGGGCTAGGGGACACGATGTTAGGGGTCTCGATATTGCCAAGGCCGAGACCACGGACTACATAATCGACATAACCAGGAGGGATGAGGTTATAGGGCTTTCTAAGGAGGGCTTTGACGCAATAATCCACTTGGCTGCATACCCAAACCCGAGGTCCTTCACGAACGCTGGGGCCTTGAGGGGCCTCGACGTCAATGTGGTGGGTACAATAAATATGCTGGAGCTCGCCAGGTCCTTAAATGCCAGGTTCCTACTCTACTCAACATCGAACGTGTATGGCAGACCAACCAAGTTGCCAATTACTGAGGATGACCCATTAAGGCCCTTTGAGGGGTATGGCTGGAGTAAGGTGGCTGCCGAGGCCGTGTCCATGTCCTATCACGTGGTCCATGGCGTTCCCGTGACCATATTCAGGCTGTGGAAGCCCTATGGGCCTTACGATAATGGCGTCGTCGGCATATTCATAACCAGGGCATTGAGGAATGAGGACTTGGTAGTTAATAACGGCGGTGTTGATACCACGGACTTCCTCTACGTTGAGGACCTCTGCGACGCTACTGAACTGGCCCTTAGGAGGGATGAGGCCGTTGGCCAAGCCTTCAATATTGGGCTTGGCGTAGAAACATCGATACTGGACCTGGCAAGGATCGTGGTTAAACTCGTTAATTCAGGCTCTAGGATCAATGTCCAGCCAAGGACCTCAGAACCATTTAGGAGCTATCCAGACATTGGCAAGGCCATGAGGATACTCGGCTTCAGGCCTAAATACGACCTAGTCAGCGGTTTGAGGATGACCATTGACTGGTTTAGGCGAAGCCTATGATTATTAACGTGGATTACGTGTTAATCGCCGCGGTATCCTTCGTAATTTCGTTGATCACGGTATATGCAGTATCGAGGGTGAGGAGGCCGGGACTTCTGGCGCCTGATGTGCATAAGCCGTATAGGGTATTGGTGCCTAAGATTGGGGGGACCTCGATATTGACGGCCATGGCCTTCATCACATTAATGGCCTACATAATCCATGACGCGAGACTACTCGCGCTCGGCCTCGTGACATTAACCGTGGGTTTAATAGGGCTCATTGACGACATCAGGGGCCTACCCGTCAGTGTTAGGGTCTTCCTCCCATTGATTCCCTCATTAATAATACCCGTCGTGGTTCACGGCTATATATACATACTCCTGATAGGCCACGTCCATAACTTCCTCGTAGTCGCAATTCTCTCGATGCTCGCGGTCACCGTTATGGCCAATGCCGTGAACATGCTCGATGTTATGAATGGTATAGTCCCCACATCAACGTTAATGATAATAACGGTCAGCGGGCTCATCTCGTATATGGCCGGCTTTGGCTACGCATTGCCAGTGACTTTATTGTTGATACTCACGGTACTACCGCTGGCAGTCTTCAATTGGTACCCCGCCAAGGTCTTCAATGGCAATGTGGGGAGCTACGCGCTTGGGGCCATGATGGGCGCGTTCATGGTGCTATACAACGCAGGGACCCAGGGGGTCATATCCGCACTGCCATATATAGTGAATGGCTTCCTAATAGTCATAACCGCCGGCGGCTTCAAGCCGAGGGAAACCCTGAAGAGGCCCATTATCGTGAATGATGGGGTCATGCACGCAAACAAAGCCCCTGGATCGCCAACAACCCTGGTAAAGCTAATTGTAATGAGGAGACCAAAGACTGAGAGGGAGGTTATACGTGATGTACTACTGCTATTCCTAGTGACCAGCCTAGCCTCACTATCACTGCTCGCATTCATCACCTAACTACGGCAGCCTCCCTAAGGCTTATGTTCGAACCCCTCGTAATGTAGATACTCCTCATATTACCCAACTCCCTAAGCACGCCGAGGTAAAACGTGGCCTCCATGAAGTCCGTCTGCTCCTCGAGACTTCTCGGCTTCCTCCTCCTGACCGCGTTAATGAATTCCTCAATGCCCATGCCGTACTTACGCTCCAGGTCCTTAATCATGGCCTTGAACGTTTCCGGCCTATACTCACCGTAATCGTTAATGCACGGCGGCGGGCTCAACCCAACCTGCCTAGTTAGATTCACTATGTATGGGCATGTGGCTGGGTCCCTACCCGCTGGGCAATGCTCCTGACAGACAACCATTGCGTACCTCAGTATCCTCTCTAAAATGCTTAACGGCATTATCACGTACTCCTCATCAGGGTCTAGCCTGACCTCCATCAATGGTCGTTAATGGTTTTGGGAATTGGTAAATAAAGCTTTCAAGCGCACTCCTTATTAATCGCCATGCCCGTGGATGTAGGCTCGAGTATTGAACCCCTCCTCACCACCGCCAGGACCTTATTCCTACCCAATTCATAACTTAGCCATCTATAATTCGGCACATCCCAAATAATGATGTCGGCCAAATAACCAGGCTGTAGGACCCCCCTATCCACAAGGCCTAGGCTGTAGGCCGCATTGACCGTGGAGGCCATTAGGACCTCGATCGGCGTCATGCCAAATAGGTATGTGGCTAGCTCCATTGCGTACTGCATGCTTAGTGACCAGGAGTTTGGGCTGAAGTCCGTGCCGAGCGCGATCGGTACCTTGGCCTCCCTGAGCGCCTTGATCGGCGGCCTCCTGCTGCTCATTAGGGAGAGTACGGTTATGGGGAGTAATGTCGCGGAGGAGCCCCTCTCGGCGATTAACCTCGCGTTATGGTCGGGTAGGTTAAGTAGGTGATCGAGCGATGCTATTTTGAATTCCCTCACCAAGTCGCTACAGCCAATGTAGGCTATCTCATCGGCATGAAGCCTAAGCCCAAAGCCCAGCCTGGACGCCTCCCCAAATATCGTCCTAGTCTCCTCCACGGTGAATGCGCCCTCGTCACAAAACACGTCGACGAACTTCGCCAGACCCCGCACCTCACCGAGGGTCTTCACCACAGCGTTTACGTACTCCCTCCTATCCATGTCCCTTGGCGGTACGTGGACTAGGTAAGTCGGCACGATATCCACCGGCGATTTACCCACCGCATCGGTTATTATCCTGAGGAGCCTGACCTCCTGGCCTGGGTCGATTCCATAGCCGCTCTTGACCTCCATGGTTGTGGTGCCGTACTTAGCAGCCTCAAATAACCTACTAAGCAGTATTTTCCGGAGCTCATCATCCGTTGCGCCAACTGTGGCGCTAACCGTTCTGTAAATCCCACCACCCCTCCTCAATATTTCCTCATATGAAACGCCCTCAAGCTTGAGCTCAAGCTCGTCCTCCCTGGAACCAGCGAAGAGTAGGTGCGTGTGCGGGTCTACGAGTCCTGCCGTCACCAGCGAGTCCTCAGCCGAAACCCTGCACCTACCCTCGTAAGCCCTGCTTATGTAGTTCCACGGGCCAACGTCGACTATCCTATCACCATCAACGGCAATACCCGCATCCTCAAGCACCAACACCGGGTCCCCATACCTCCAGGGCATTGACTTGGCGGTGACCAATTGGCCTATTGGGCCGATGAGTAGGGTAGCCCTGCCCATGGGACTAATGCCCGGCGTATGCTTAATAAATATTCCATCTGATTAATTGACGTGGCCGTGAGTAGGGATAGGATTAGGGATATTGCCCTGAAGCATGCGTTGATTAATGCCGTGAAATTCAATGGGAAGGCGAGCATGAATGCCGTGATCTCCAAAGTATTTGCCGAAGACCCATCGCTGAGGTCCATGGCCAGAGACGTGGCGCAGGTTGTTAGGGAGGTCGTTGATTACGTGAACTCCCTAAGCATTGATGAGCAGAGGAGCATGCTAGTGAGTAGGTGGCCCGAGGCCCTTGAGGAGCGGAGGGCGGAGCCGTACAAGAGGGGTATTGAGGACCTACCACCGTTACCAAACGATGGTAGGTATGAGGTGATAACCCTCAGGTTCGCGCCCAACCCAGACTTCGTGCTACACCTCGGCAGTGCCAGGCCCGCCATCATTAACTACGCCTATAAGTTGAGGTATGAGGGGCTCGGCAGGAGGGCCAAGTTCATACTTAGGTTTGAGGATACTGACCCAAGGACAAAGAGACCGCTTCCCGAGGCCTACGACGCGATTAGGGAGGACCTGAGGTGGCTTGGGATTAAGTGGGATGAGGAGTACATCCAGTCAGATAGGTTGGGGATTTACTACGACATTGCCAGGAAGATCATTGAGAGGGGCGGCGCATACATCGCGGCTAAGGGCACGGAGTGCGCGCCGGATGATTGGAAGAAGTCCAAGGTCACTGGTATACCGTGCAGGAATAGGGACGCGGACCCGAGCATAAACCTTGAGCTCTTCGACAGGATGCTCGAGGGCCATTATGGGGAGGGTGAGGCAATCATGGTCATAAAGACCGACCTCCAGCACCCGGACCCAAGCGTTAGGGATTGGGTGGCCATGAGGATCATAGACACGACAAAGTACCCACACCCAAGGGTTGGTTCTAAGTACATTGTTTGGCCAACGTATAACTTCTCCGTATCCATCGACGACCACTTAATGGGCATAACCCACATACTCAGGGCCCAGGAGCACTCGGTGAATACTGTTAAGCAATCCTTCGTGTACGCCCACATGGGTTGGGAACAGCCCGAGGCAATACACTTTGGTCGCCTAAAGGTCGTGGGCATGACCCTAAGCAAGACAAAACTGAAGGCACTGGGCATTAAGTGGGACGACATTAGGCTACCAACGCTTGCAGGGCTCAGGAATAGGGGTATTCAACCAGAGGCCATTTGGAACGTGATACTACAGGTCGGTGTCAAGCCCACGGACGCCACGATATCCCTGGCAAACCTATTTGCTGAGAATAGGAAGATTATTGAGCCGAGGGCCAACAGGTTCATGGCGGTGATAGACCCCGTGAAGGTCGTGATAGAGGGCGTCAATGAGGAGTTGATAGCTAAACTACCGATGCATCCATCATTCCCTGAACGTGGGTTTAGGACAATAACCCTAAGGCCTGTTGATGGTAAGGTGACCCTCCTCATAGGCAGGTCCGACTACGAGAAGGCCAATGTTGGTTCGGTGATTAGGTTAATGGAGCTCATAAACATCGAGATAGTGGGTAAGGGCAGGGATGACTTGGTGGCGAAGGTCCACAGTAAGGACCTCGAGAGCGCGAGGAAGGTTAATGCACCAATAATACAGTGGGTACCACCAGGTGGATTACCGATAAGGGTTTTACGGCCCGAGGGACTAAAAATAATTGAGGATAACGGATTCGCCGAGCCGGCCGTGGGGCAGGTGGCTGATGGCGAGATACTGCAGTTCATGAGGTACGGCTTCGTGAAGAAGGTTGGGGGTGATAGGTTCATCTATGTTCATGACTAACCCGGCAAGTGCGATGTAACAAATATTAAGGCTAGCTTGGTGATGCATAGGGCAACGCATGAGGGTATTGTATAAGTGCCCAAGGTGTGGTTACACCACTGAGGCGTCCCTATGGCTCTGGAGGTGCCCGAGGTGCGGCGGCCCACTTGACATAGTTATTGAGGGGCTGAAACTCACCTTAAGTGGGCGTGGGGGTTTATGGAGGTTCTCCGGCGTAATACCCGTAAAGCCGCTGGTCAGCCTTGGCGAGGGGTCCACGCCGCTGGTTAGTGCCGGCTTCCTGGGCAGGAGTACCTACCTTAAGCTCGAGTACCTAAACCCCACGGGCTCCTTCAAGGACAGGGGGTCGGCAGTTGCGGTATCTAAGGCGCTGGAGCTCGGTGCTAAGGTGGTGATTGAGGATTCGAGCGGTAATGCAGGAATATCCATAGCCGCCTACGCAGCCGCGGCCGGTATTGGGGCTAGGATATACGTGCCCAGGGACGCTCCCGAGGGCAAGAAGAACCTCATAAGGGCGTTAGGGGCTGAGCTAATTGAGACATCCTCTAGGGCTGAGGCTGGTAGGGCGGCCATAGAGTCCGTGGGGCCTAACGAGGTGTACATAGGCCATGCATGGAATCCCTGGTTCCTACAGGGCACGAAGACCCTGGCCTATGAACTAATTGACCAATTAGGTCACGCACCCCATGCCGTGGTTTTACCGGTGTCTGCAGGGACACTCCTCCTCGGCCTATGGATAGGCTTCAATGAATTAATGAACCTTGGCCTCATTAATAAAGCTCCTCGGCTCTATGCCGTGCAGGCCCAGGGATTCGCAAGCATATACGAGAAAATGCACGGGGAATCCTCGGGAAAACCCACAGAACTTGCTGACGCCCTCAGGGTTTCCAACCCACCAAGGCTTGAGCAAATAATTAACGCCATTAGGGAAAGCAGGGGTGATGCGTTAATAATTACTGATGATGAGTTAATGCAATCATGGAAGTTATTACTGAGGAGGGGATTCATAGTTGAGCCAAGCAGTGCGGTAGCCCTGGCCGGCTATGCGAAGTTGCTGGCCAGCAATTACTTAAGTAAGGATGATGAAACAGTGATAATCCTGACGGGAAGCGGCTTGAAGTACGTAGATAAGATAAGGCTTGAATCAGATTTTCATCAAAAATAATCCTTATAAGCGTGGGGTGTTTTGGCGTGTTGTGAGGGTTTCGAGGAGGAGTGCTGTCTTTCCCGGTTCGGCGATTAGGGGTGTTAATGAGGAGGTTGTTAGGCTCGAGGGTTCTGGCGTTAGGGTCTACGGCTTCCACATTGGCCAGCCCGGCCTTCCGCCGAGTAGGGAGCTTCTCCTGGAATTCACCAAGGAATTACTTGAGAAGCCCTTTGAGTATAGTATGTACACGCCGAGTAGTGGTATTGGGGAGTTGAGGGAGGCAATTGCCGAGGACTACTCGAGGTACTCCGGGGTTAGGGTGGGTAGCGTTAATGTATCCGTCACGGCGGGGTCGGCCGAGGCAATACTCGCAGTCCTCATGGCAATAATTGATGAGGGTGATGAGGTCGTACTCTTCGACCCAACGTACCTGATGTATGAACCCGTCATTAATTACCTCGGTGGTAGGGTTGTTAGGGTTAGGGCTAGGGAGGAGCTTGGTTGGGAGCCGAGTGAGGAGGATGTTAAGGCCGTAATGAGTAGGAGGGTTAAGGCGTTAATAGTTGTGAACCCGGACAACCCAACTGGTAGGGTTTTGAGGGAGTCCATGATTAAGTTATTGATAGACCTGGCCCGCGATTACGACGCATTCCTAATCTATGACGAGGCCTATAGGCATTTGTACTATGAGGG
>DAXY01000064.1:0-1857 GCA_002506645.1 Vulcanisaeta distributa
TCCTCAAGTACCATGCCCATCACCTCCTAATCCATTCCCTAATCACATTCATTGTGAGGTACCTTAGGCCAAGGCTCGACTTAATGATATCCCACTCATGGAGTATCCTAACTGCCTCATTAGCCACCCTAATGGCGTCCTCAACGCCTGCATCTGGCACGAACTCATTAGTCCTCCTATTGGCTATGACCGCCATGACCCCACCCGCCCTCGCCCCATGGACATTGGCTATAGTGTATATGGTGGCTGCCTCCATTTCGAAGTTTAGCACATTCATTGAGGACAACGTATCCACCAAATCCCTGGACCAGGGTGGTTGGTAATCCCTAAACCCAGGCCTGCCCTGCCCTACGTAGAAGTCGGCCGTAGACGCCGCCAGGCCTACGTGGTACTTAACCCCAAGCATTTCGGCAGCCGTTATTAAGGCGAGCACCACATCATAGCTGGCTATGGCCGGATACTCGGGCATTGCATAGGCGTTACTGGCCCCATCGAATCTCACCGCGCCCGTGTTAATTATTACGTCACCAACCCTAATCCACTCATGCAATGCCCCAGTCGTCCCAACCCTAATGAAGGTGTGGGCGCCGAGAATTAGCAATTCCTCAATTGCTATTGCAGCCGCAGGTCCTCCAATTCCCGTGGACACGGCCGATATTGGGGCCCCCTTATACGTGCCCGTGTACGTCACGTACTCCCTATGCGCAGCCACTGACCGTGCACTATCCCAGTACTTGGCTATCCTGGGTACCCTGTCCGGATCCCCTGGAACCAGTACGTATGGCGCCACGTCGCCAGGGCCGGCCATTAAGTGGTATACCTTTGCACCGACCGTTGGTCTAGCGGCGGACATCTAATTAATGGCTCGGAATAATCTTTAAAGAATTACTATAAGTATTGGAAGGACTGGGCCAGCCAGCTTAATTGCGCGGTCACCCTAATAAGTCCTCCGGCGAACTAAGGCATTGTCAGTTAGGGTTAAATGATGAATAGTTGATGCTTTGCTGTGAGAATATACATTAGGTGGTGCGGCCTTCCCTGGTGCATGTTCGCCGGTTCCTGGTTATTTAATGGCCTTGATGTTGTTAAGTACGTTAGGGATGCCACGCCGGTAGCACCGCCAGAGCCAATCGCCGAGTTGGGTAATGTTGGTGGTGATGCAATTCGGCAATTATTAAGTAAGCTTAGGCAATTAATCTCACTGGCCAGCGTAGTTGCTTGGTCCAGGAGGGCTGGGCTTAGGGTCTTTATCCACGCCTCCGCCATGCCGGACCCGGTTGATGATTTTGTTAAGGCTGCCCTGGCCGGCGGCGCCGACGGCATCTTAGTAGATGATTTGATAAGCATTAGTAGTGACCTCATTGAGGTTGTACATGTTGGTCAAAAGGTCGGTGATAGTTCCGTGAATTACATCGTCACGAGCCCCGATAGGCAGCATCAACAATTCGTTAAGGCTTACGGCGTCATACTCAGGGACGTGGTTGTTGATAGGGAGTGGCTGCTGCGCATTAGGGATAGGCTTAGGACCATTTACGGGAGTAAGGAATTCCTGGTCATGTTGGACAATTCATTACTTAGGAGGGAGGTTATTGAGGCATTACGGGATGTGGTTGATGGCGTGGTGATTACGGAAATACCGAGCGTGGTCTCCCTGGACTTCGACGAATATGGGGCGCTCAATGTTTTTAGGTGCGTTAATTGCTACATTGATTATGAGAGTGAGGGTGATATGAGGAAGTGCCCGAGGTGCGGTAGTAGGTTAAGGCCCATTATTAAGCGTTGGGATAAGTTCGTGGTGATTGAGCCAAGGGTGCTGAGACTTAAGGCGAATGATGAGATTAAGTACATGCACCTGAG
>DAXY01000064.1:1953-5053 GCA_002506645.1 Vulcanisaeta distributa
GATAGGTCTAGGATGATACTTTACGTACATGAGGATAAGCCCATAGAGCCTAGCTACGGCCCATCGGTCGACGGCCTGGACTTACCGAGGGAGTTAATAAATAGGTTGAGGGGCCTCGGTATTGATAGGCTCTACGACTTTCAATGGGAGGCTTACCAATCGGTAATTAATGGCCATAACACGGTCATAATGGCGGGAACCGGCGTAGGTAAGACGGAGGCATTCCTACTGCCATTAATCTCTATGATCGAGAAGAGGGGCGTTAAGGCAATAATCATGTACCCAACTAAGGCATTGGCCAGGGACCAAATGCTTAGGATGCAGAGGTACTTCGTGAATATTGACGTGTCCATCATGCCCTATGACGGTGATACCCCCAGCGACATTAGGTCAAGGATTTATTCCTCACCGCCGGACATACTCATCACAAACCCGGACATGGTCAGTGAGGCCTTGACACACGTTGGTAGGTTTAGGGATTTATTGCGTAGTTATGGCGTGATTGTCCTTGATGATTTTCACGTGTATAATGGCGTATTTGGCGCCCAGGTCCATTACGTGCTTAAGAGGATGAGGAGGTTTATGAAGGATCACCAATTCATAGTCTCCACGGCGACCGTTGGGAACCCCATAGACTTTGCCAGGGAGTTGCTCGGCATTGATGAGGTTAGGCTGGTCAAGGGCCCTGAGGGTAGGAGGGGCTTGGTTAGGCACGTCCTAGTTAGTCCAATAACCAGGGGTAGGCTTGCCGAGGCGGCCGAGCTGGCCAAGGTATGCATTAGGAGGGGTATGAAGTGCCTCGTCTTTGCCGATAGCCATAGGTTCGTCGAATTAATTAAGAGGCTCCTCGACAAGTCCGGCTTTGGCGATAGGGCCAGGGTTCATAGGGCTGGGCTGAGTATTGAGGAGAGGCATGAGGTTGAGGACGGGTTTAAGGAAGGCAGATACCTAGTGCTCCTATCAACGCCGACTCTGGAGATGGGCATTGACGTTGGCGATGCCGATGTCGCAGTGATGGCCACGATACCGCCGAGCTATTCCAAGTACCTGCAGAGGGCTGGTAGGGTTGGTAGGAGGGGCCAGAGGGCTTACGTGGTTCAGGTACTTGGCGATGACCCAATGAGCACTTACTATAGTTCAAACCCACGGGAGTTCTACCTGAGGAGGCCTGAGGATTTATACGTTGAGTGGAGGAATGATGAGATTGCCAAGAGACACTGCCTATTGATGGCTTATGAGAGGCCCGTGAAGAGCGGCTCCGTGGACCCCTACTGCGAGGAGGTCCTCAAGTCCCTGGTTGGTGAGGGCTTGGTGGAGGTCAGGGGCAATTACTACGTAGTGAGTGGTAAGGGGCGTGAGGTCGCTAGGGCAATACATGGGATTAGGGGCATTGGTGACGTTATCAAGATAGTCGAGGGAAGGAGGGTCATTGGTTATAGGGAATTGCCCATGGCATTGAGGGAGCTTCATGACGGCGCCATTTACCTACACGGCGGCAGGGTTTATGAGGTCTATAAGCTGGACCTAGGGAGTAGGATGGCCCATGTGCGGAAATTACCAAGCAACTATGACCTCTACACAACGGCGCTTTATAATTCCGAGCCCAGGATTGACGAGGTCCTTGAGGAGGGTTTCGTAAAATCCGTGCCTTACCAATACGTTAGGTTAACGATTAAGGAGGTGGTCCATGGCTACGTGATTAAGAGGTTTGGCAGTGGCGAGGTTGTGGAGAGGAGGGAGTTTAAGGAGCCTTTTATGTACGAGTTCAGGACTAAGGGTGTGATCATCTATGCGCCTTTCATAACCTTCAGCCCATTTGAGAACATCGACATTGTCGAGAGGGGCAAGGCCTACCACGCTGCCGAGCACGTAATAATCATGGTCGGCGAGAACGTGATAGGGGCCGGGCCCACGGACCTGGGCGGCATTTCATACCCAACAGGCCACATAATAATCTATGACTCATACCCAGGCGGTTCAGGCACAGCCAAGATGCTCCTCAAGAACATCGATGAGATTCTCGAGATATCGCTTAACGTGTTGACGCACTGCACGTGCATTGATGGATGCCCTAAGTGCGTTTACTCGCCGTATTGCGGTAATGACAATCATTACCTATCAAGGAGGAACGCGATTAGGGTCATTGACTCGATAATAAAGGGCGCTTCATCGAGAATTACCGAATTACCTACCGAGGGCTCCTATGATTAGTGCTCATCATCGTCAATTCCCTTGACACGCTAAGGAAGGCTGGCATGAGCATGATTAGCGGCACCACGTATGTTATCACCCTAAACCAAATATCATAAGCCAGGTAATAACTGCCCAGTCCAAGGCTACTTAGTATGTATAGGTTGGCGAGTTCGCCAATACCTGCTGATCCCGGCAGTATTGATATGTACGTGAGGATTATGTAGGAGGATGATATTAGGATACCGGTAATTAGGTTTATGTGGGCGCCAAGGGCGTAGAATATCAGCATTACGTTAAGTCCTGAAAGTACCCATTGAATGATTGACGTGAGGAAGAGCACTAGGTAATCAATTGCTGCGAGTTTAATGCCGTACACATCACCCTCATTTATCATGATGAAGCTGCCCGCGAGGTTTACCCTCGAGCTAATAAACCTAAGCATACCCTCAATGTACCTACCCAACCTAGCGCTCACTATAGTTATGAACAGCATGGTATAGGCGAGGAGCAGTACTAACGCCATTATGAGCGCTATGTAGGGGGCCACGGCTATGCCCAGTAAGTAAAGCACGAGCACTATGGACGTCAGCGTCATCGTATCGACCGTGTAACGAAGGACTATGCCCTCAGTAGCCCTGGTAGTTGGTAACCCCCTAAACGTTAGGTAGGCTATTGAGACGGCCTCACCGCCTATGTAAAAGCCGGGCATGAGCAACGAGGTGAATGTCTGCGCAGCGGCTATTTTAATGAGCTCCCTGACCCCCACCCGATATCCCATACCCCTATTAAAAATTATATCGAGCCTAAGGCCTACTAGTGATAATTGCGCTAGGTATATGAGCTCTGAAACCACTAGGTAAAGCGGGTATTTCGGAGGCTCATACCTAGCCTTCGCCAGGCCTGATTT
>DAXY01000064.1:5104-5318 GCA_002506645.1 Vulcanisaeta distributa
GCTTATGTTGCCACGCCTACCCAATCTAATTGGTTAATTATCCACCGTTTTTAAGGTCTTTTTACACAGGAGGCTCAATTCCCCAAGTCCTGACCCTGAACTCGGCGTTTTAGCACATCAAGGCACTCAATAAGTACTGTGAAGCCATCACCCAGGGACTTATTGACGTAATTAGTTAGGTCGGAAGAATAGTGTTTGGTCCGTAGCCCACGGT
>DAXY01000064.1:5340-10148 GCA_002506645.1 Vulcanisaeta distributa
TCGGTTTATGAATCGTGGTATTAAAAACCAGAACTTATAATTTATGACTAAGGTTAATGGGGATTTATACGAACTTAATACCGTCGACCCTGGTGAGGATGCCCGTGTATAGGAATGATATCTGCCTAAGGGCTACGTAATAATCAAATTCATTAAGTGCTGAAATGCCGTCGATTGGTACAACCACGTTGTACCAATTAAGTGCGGCGCTGCCGGCGGTATGTAGCACGCATATGTTGGCCACCGTACCGGTAATTACTAGGTTGTTTGCGTGGACTACGTGCCTAAGTACGTAGTCCAGGTCCGTGCCGAAGAAGGCGTCGTACCTACGCTTCCTAATCACTATGTCATCAGGCAGTGGCTTAAGTTCATCAACAATCTCTGCGCCCCAGGTATTCATTACGCAGTGCTCGCCCCAAATCCTGAACTCCGGGTCATTCTTGAAGTGCCAGTCCTGGGTATAGATTATGGGCACATTGGCCTCCCTCGCCTTTGCAAGTAATTTCTTAATTGCCGGTATCGTGGCCTCCGCGGTTGATACGTAGAGCTTACCATTTGGTTTTACGAAGTCGTTCTGCATATCAACAACGATCACGGCAGTACTTGATGCGGGTAATTGGACCTCCTCCTTAATCTCCATCTCGGGTATTTTAACGGTACCTGTTATCCTCGACATTGCCCCAAGGTTAGTTAGTGCTTTAATATCTTTGATGCGGCAAATTTTACCCAAGTACTTGTTGATTTTAAATCATCCTCTGAACCCTAAGCATGAACTGCCTAATCTTTGAAATCACATTCTCGACGTGCCAAACGGGGTTCACGAAAACCATCAACCAGCCCTTGGAGCCCATTTCGAAGAAGGCGATTTTGAAGTTTGAGAAGCGAATTATGAGGTATTGATATGAACCGAGGAGGTCATCATTGATTTTAGCGGTATGATCTACGAACTCTATGAGGGAGAGGAGGTTTTTGAGGGATTTGACGGTGAGGGTGTTTGGGATGTGGTAAATGATGGGGATGCCGTTTGAGTCAATGATGGCGGCGCCGGTAATTACTTCACCGTCTATCAACTCACTAAGCATTATCCGCTTGAGCTCTGTTTGAAGCGTCTTCTCAACAACCTTTTTATCGGGAGAAACATAAATTACCAAATTAATCCCCAAAAAATGCGTTAGCGCAGCTCTTTATAAGCCTTATCGCTTCAATTTATGTGCTATAGAGAGTACGTAGGAATATATAGATAAAATATACTTATATACCCAGGGACAAAACTACGTACTACCCCTCTTACCAGCCCTGCCAAGCATCTCATGGGCCCTGGCCAACTCATCCCTAGCAAGGGCAAGTACGAGGTTGACCTCACCAGCAAGCACTGCCGCGGCTATGATTTCCGCGAACTTAAGGGCATTGGTCCCGGGCGGGTTGCCCGAGCCATAAACACCGAGCATCTGAAGCGCCTCCCTCTGCGTCGGTAGGCCCGTGCCGCCACCCACTGTACCAACCTCGAGGCTCGGCAGTGTGACTGATACGTAGAGGTCGCCATTGTCTAGGGGCTCCATCCAGGTAATACCCATGCTGGACTCAACGACCTGGGCCACGTCCTGGCCTGTGGCTATGAATATTGCCGTGATTATGTTGGCGAAGTGGGCGTTGAATCCGTAGGAATGAGCCAGTGCGGAGCCTAGTAGGTTCTTTCTATTGTTAACCTCGGCAACGTCCTCCGCCGTGACGCCCCACCTCTCCAGGACGTTCCTTGGTATTACGGTCTCGCTAATCACGGTCTTGCCCCTACCGAGCAGGAAGTTCACGGCATTCGCCTTCTTATCAACGCACATATTACCGCTAAGCGCCACCAAGCGTGCCCTCGGGAAGTGGCTCAGTATGTACTTGACCGCCTTATCCGTGGCTATGGTCACCATGTTCATGCCCATGGCATCCCCAGTCGTGAACTTGAACCTAAGCCATACGTTATTGCCGACAATAAATGGTTGAATGCTTATCAACTTCGCATGCCTACTCGTGGATTCAGCCACTTCCTTAACCTCATTGAAGTGCTCATTGACCCAGTTGACGAGTTCCACAGCATCGATTACGCTCGGTACGGCGATGACGGGGGCCCTCGTCATGCCATCATTGATCACCTTACTCCTCGCACCGCCGGACTCTGTTATTATCTTGGCACCCCTATTCACGGAAGCCACCAATGCGCCCTCTGTCGTCGCCAGCGGTATGTAGTATAGTCCGTTTGCATAATCACCAATTACACGCAATGGTCCCGCGACTCCAATGGGTATTTGCGCGGCGCCTATTGTATTCTCGATGTTCCTACCAACCACGGCGTTGAAGTCTATCACCGTCTTGCCTATGTTCTCAAGCCTCACATTGACCCTGTTCTCGATATACCTCCTCCTGACCTCGGTGGCCCTATTGGAATCATTGAAGAACTTATCAAGTTCATGAAGCTTGAGTTCACCTCTATCTATCTTCGCGAATATATCTTCAAGGCTTAACTCCTCAACCATTGCGTATGCCATACCCAGGGAATATTTAAAAACTTCACATTTCTGGCAATTGCTGGTGTTTAATACGACAGAAGTATATGTTGTAGCCAACTCCATAGTGCCGGGCGGTAGGCATTATGAAAAAGGATTGAAAGAATTATTCGCCGACGTATTTCTAAAGGTCCTCGATCAGGTGGGCAATACCGATCTAGGCGCGATATACGTGGCCAACGCCTTCTCCGAGGTCCTGCAGGACCAGAGCGTCCTCGGTGCTTACCTAGCCGATTACATAGGCCTGAGGAGGATACCGGCCATTAGGATTGAGAGCGGTGATGGGTCAAGTGGCGTGGCGGTTCTCGAGGCCTATAACATGGTTAGGGCGGGTATTTACGACTGCGTTGCCGTTGTCGGTGTTGAGAAGATGCATGACGTAATTAATGTGAAGCTGAATAAGGCGTTATCCACAATAACGGATTACGAGTACGAGGGCTTCTTTGGAGTAACACCGGCGGCTCAAGCCGCCATGGCGATGAAGGAGTACATGGTTAAGTATGGGTATGACTATGAGGACCTTGCCATATGGCCGATAAAGATGCACGAGAGGGGTAGTAAAAACCCACTCGCCTACATGAAGAAGCAAGCCACTCTAAAGGACGTGCTTGAGTCGGAGGTTGTTGCCGACCCACTCAGGCTCTATGACGTTGCGCCGGCGGTGGATGGGGCTGCGGCGGTCATGCTATGTAATAAGCCCATCAAGAGTGATGCGGTAATTAGGATTGATGGGATCGGTATTGGCGCGTACGGAACATACCTAGGCCAGAGGGATTCATTGACGGAGCTTTACTCGGTTAGGGATGCGACGAACATGGCCCTTAGGATGGCCCACATATCGCAGTCGGATATAAACCTCGCCGAGGTTCACGATACCTACAGCATACTCGGCGTACTGGCCCTCGAGTCCATGGGCCTCGTAAGGCCTGGCGAGACGCCGAGGCTACTGTCCGCGGGCGCGTTAGATGTTGGTAATAAGTTAGTTGTCAACGCCGGCGGTGGGCTTAAGTCCATGGGCTTCCCTGGAGGCGCCTCTGGGATGTATGAACTGGCTTTAATGATTATGGAGTTAATGAACGTGAAGCCCTTTGAGTCGCTGGGTAAGGCGGAGTTGGGCATTGTTCAGGACATGGCGGGTTTCGACTTAGTATCAACATCTGTGATACTCAGGAGGGTGAGTTGACATGGTGGACCAGAGACTATCCATACCCAGGTATTGGAGGAGGATGCCCCAGTACTATAGGCTTGAGGGTGTTCAATGCGTGAAGTGCGGTCGAGTATACTACCCACCGAGGGCCGTGTGCGAGTGCGGCTCAAGGGAGTTCAAGCCATACCCATTACCCAGCACTGGCAAGCTAATCAACTTCACGGTGCTTTACTCAGTACCTGTCGAGTTTGAGAAAATGAAGCCATTGATAATCGGCATAGTCGACCTCGGCGGCGTCAAGGTCGTTGGACAAATAGTGGATTGCATGAACCCAGACAAGCTAAGTCCCGGCGTTGACGTTGAGGTGGTGTTTAGGATGGTCAAGATGGACGGCACCTATGGCCTAATAAACTACGGCTATAAGTTCAGGCCGCTCAATGGCTGCTAAACCTCCTAAGGATTAAAACCCTCACCTTAAATGCCCTCTTAATCCAATCGCAATTACCCTCGTCGCTATTACCCACGCAGAGTGCGTATGACCTAGCTATGAACGCTAGGTCGGCCAGGAAACTCGCTGTTACGTAGTCCTGCGCCCTCAATGCGCGTGCCATGTTATTAATAATGACTGAGTATGCCAGGTCAGGACTCGCGAGGTCATCATTAATATCCCCTAGGTAATCTCCGTTTACGTGTAATTCCCCCCTGACGAGCCTAACGTATTGGTAATACGATAAAGCGGCCGATATCGTATTGCCTGGGTCACCCCCATTCACTATGCTGAGGTATGGCCTAGCGTATTCCCCACACTCCATGAGCCTATTCACGATATCGTCACCACCGCCAAGGCCCAGTAGGGTCCATAGGAAATCCTCCATGGCGCCTATTACTCTCCTACTACAATCACTCTCCACCTGTTTCCTTACCTCCTGCATACTCATCAAACCATTTCCTCAACTCGTCAATGCTTGGTTCGAGGAGTGTTAGGCCCTTGCCAGGCTCGATCTCATACTTCATGGCCTTCCTATAATGATTCGTGAGCCTGGCCTTCTTAATAATGAGCCAGCGCTCAATCTCCTTCTTCCTCTCAGGCTCCTCAATCCACATGTGGA
>DAXY01000101.1:0-172 GCA_002506645.1 Vulcanisaeta distributa
AACTAAGGAGGTGATGCCGCTTGAGGATGAGATTAGTGAGTTTAAGGAGGATTATCCCAAGATACCTGATTACGTAATTGAGTCAGTCTCCGTTCAGCAGCCCCGCTCATCGAGGATAATATTTGCACTTGCCTTTGACTTCGCGCTAGTGGCTGTGGCCGTGATAGTGCTC
>DAXY01000101.1:252-1872 GCA_002506645.1 Vulcanisaeta distributa
CCTACCCTACTTCCAGCTATTTGGTGGTTTGAAGATAGTTAATGGCGTTCCCATCGATAAGCCATTCAGTGAAATTGGTTGGGAGCCCTTCTCCGATCTTGGGACGTTCCTCGGTGGTTTAATATCGTCAGTGTTCATAACAAGGAGGTTTATGGCGTTTAAGTCATGGACTCCGCACATATGGAGGAATAGGTTCGGTAACACGCCTGGGCTTAGGGCATTGGCATCATTCATAGGCGCTTACTTAGTGCTGTTTGGTGCGAGGATGGCTAATGGATGCGCCTCCGGGCACATACTAAGTGGTAACCTGCAGATGGCTGTTAGTAGCTTCGTATTCTTTATGGCTGTTTTAATTGGTGCAATAATCACGGCATACGTATTATACGGCTTAAAGCCCTGGACTGCAAGATGATTACACAAATAATGTGGAATTTCCCTTAAAATATAATCAAGATCTTTAATTTCATATGATTGTAAGATTTTATAGGAGGGATTCTGATTACTACGTTGAGGTTGATGGTGCAATGATTAAGGTCAGTGACTTGAGACCCATTGATTATTTATTGATAGCATTGGCTTATGGACTTGGTGTCCGTTATATCGATAAATATAATACCAACGAGTATGTGCTTAATTGTGAAATAATTAATGATAAACTTAGGTGCAGCGCTAATTGTGGTGGGTTTGAGGATAGGTGCCTCGTGTATAGGTTATTGATACGTGGTGGTTTATCACTCAAGTGCTTACCTCAATCATGACTGGTACGTGGTCAGAACCCTCTAATTCCGTCAAAATCTCTGCCTTCTTAATCCTACTTCTTAATTCCTCACTAACTATGCAGTAATCAATTCTCATAGCCCTCCACCTCTCCCTATAACTTCGCCACGTGTAAACCTTAGCGTTTGGATGGAGTTCCCTGAATGCATCGATGAATCCCTCCTTGAGAAATTGATTGAGCCAAGACCTCTCCTCAAGCGTCAAACCCGGGTGTTTCTCATCCCAAAATGATGAATCAATCCTATCCCTGGCAATATTGAGATCCCCACATATTATCACGGGCTTCCTACTCCTTAGGTTGTTCAGAAATTTCTCAATGGCACCGCAGAAAGATAGCTTAAAGCTTAAACGACTGAGGTCATCACCAGCCCTTGGAAAGTAGGCATTAACTATGTAGAGGTCATTAAATTCTACTGTGATTACCCTACCCTCGGCATCAAACTCCTTGACTCCAAGGCCCTTAATGATTGAGATTGGGTGCATCTTGATGAGTGTCATGACGCCTGCGTAGCCCCTCCTCTCGGCTGGGAATGAATACGCCTCATAGCCAAGGCTCATGATTGTTAGTGGTATATCGCCGGAACTCCTGATTTCCTGGAGTAAAACAACGTCGTAATTACCTGTACCTAGGAGTTTCTCAAGCGAGCCCTTCTTCATTATACTCCGTAAGCCATTGACATTCCAGGAAAGCACTATCATTTTGATTACTTGAGGGAAACATAATTATTTAATATTCACTTGCCTAGTGCAGTTTTGAATTGATCCCTTAGTACTTTTTTGTCTATTTTTCCCGTGCTTGTCAGTGGTAATTCTTTTACGAATATTACCTTGTCCGGTATCCAC
>DAXY01000101.1:1995-2544 GCA_002506645.1 Vulcanisaeta distributa
AACGCCTGGGTGCGTACTAATTAAATCCTCAAGCCTTAGGCTTGGTATCCACTCACCACCACTCTTAATAACGTCCTTAAGCCTATCAGCGATCTTAACGTAATTGTCCGGTAACCAAACCGCCGCGTCGCCTGTGTGGAACCAACCATTGCGCCAGGCATTCCTAGTCTTCTCTGGATCGCCAATGTACTCCCTGAAGAGCCATGGGGCTCTAACGGCTATCTCACCAATGGTCTTCCCATCCCTGGGTACGTCATTATCTTGTTCATCAACAACACGCAATTGAACAAGGGGTATCACAATACCAGTCCTCATGTAAATCTCATTCTTTTTCTCGGGAGGCAAGTCCCTATGCTCAGGCCTTAGGTGGGCTATGGTTAGTACCGGGGCTGTCTCCGTTAATCCATAGCCACTAATAACCGTCATGCCCCTGGCCTGGGCGGCCTTCAGTAGTCCCTCTGGGAGCGCGGCACCGCCAATTACGAACTTTAACCTGCTCAGGTCATACTTCTGCGAATCTGGATGATTAAGTATGTTATAGAGTATTGT
>DAXY01000101.1:2641-2806 GCA_002506645.1 Vulcanisaeta distributa
GCATGGACGTGGTACATTGGTACTAAGAACATTGTAACATCATCCTGCGACGCATTCACCGGTGGATTCTTTATGGAAAGCGCCGTGGATAGCGTATGCAGCACCAAGCCTCTGTGGGTGTGGTATCCACCCTTAGGTAGGCCTGTTGTTCCTGATGTGAATAGC
>DAXY01000101.1:2896-6468 GCA_002506645.1 Vulcanisaeta distributa
GTAAATAACGGCCTTTATGCTCTTGACATTATCGAGTATGGGCTTTAACAAGGGTTCGAAGTAATCAATGTTCACGATAAAGACCTCAGGTCTCGCAACACCCATTGTGTATATGATCTCCTTGGGCGCGAGCATTGCGTTGACCGTGAACAACACAGCGCCAATACTCGGTACAGCGTAGTAGAGGTCAAGGTATCTAAGAGTATTCCACTCAAGAACAGCAACCCTACTGCCCAACTCCCAAGCCCTACCAGGCCTTAGGCCAAGGTCCATTAATGCCGCCGCTACCCTGCGAACCCTATCCGCGAATTGGGTGAAGGTTACCGATGTCCTAGAACCACCAGAGGGCCAATAAACAATCTCATTGTTTGGGAAGGCCGTGACCGCGTAATCAAGTATCTTATCTATTGTTAATTGGTAATCGTAGAAAAAGGACTTAATTTCCTCGGTTGGCATGTCAAGGAATACCCACTCATGGTTTATAAGGCTTCTGAATATAGTACATATATAGAAATATATACATAAGGCTTAAAAATGACAAGGCCATGCTTAGTCTATGAAGATAACGATACTTGTGGACAACTACTCGACACAACTCTCCTCGCTAAGCAAGCGATTACTGAGTGAGTGGGGGTTTGCGGCCTACGTACATGATTATAAGGTACTGTACGACACGGGGCTCACTGGGACGGCATTACTAAACAACATGAGGGCGCTCGGTATAGACCCCGATGAGCCTGAGTACCTAGTGATAAGCCATAGGCATATAGACCATACCGGCGGCGTTAAGGCGTTCCTAAGCGCTAGGTCAAGGCCAATAAGGATGATAGCCCACGTTAATTTATTCTTAAAGGCCTATGCCATTGGTGAGGGCAATAGGCTTGAGGACATTAGTGCGGACTTCACGAGGGAGTACCTGGAGAGTAGGGGCGTCGAGTTGGTGTTGATTAAGGAGCCCTACAAAATAGCTAATGACGTTATCGTATCCGGCGAAATCCCCAGGAAATGGGGCCCATCGCACGTGGGCGCCGTAACCGACGAGGTTCCTGACGACATGGCACTATACATAAGGCACCCAAATGGGTTAATAGCCATAACGGGCTGTGGCCACTCGGGGGTTGAGAACATCGTGGAGTACGGCCTCCAGGTAACTGGGTTAAGCAGGTTATACGCGATTATTGGTGGTTTGCACTTCATGGGCCTACCCGATGAGAGGGTTAGGCAAGTCACCAATTACTTAATTAGTAAATCGCCCAGCGTCGTCGTTGGGACTCACTGCACGGGGATCCTCGGCATTGCCGCGCTTAATAACGCCTTGCCAAGGGCGGCTAGGCTTGGTGGTGTCGGTACGGTCATTGAGCTATAAAACGCCTTAAAAACCTCCCTCATTTTTAACTAGGGAGTGGCACCGCCGGACTTCCTAGAGCGTGGGATTACGTATATTCGCTGGTCGCTGCTGATAATATCGACAGACGCCATAGCACTGGCGCTATTGCTACTCATTTCACTACTCATAACCCCATTGGCCGCGTACATATTCACTGTGGTGCTTTCTTACTTCCTCGTGATATCCACGGTAATACCGTACGTGCTCGTGGTACTTCTTTGGTTACTTGGTTTTAGGGATTTAACCCGCTATAGCGGTAGGTACGTCATTGGGCTCGTAGGTTCCGTGATCATAGCCGTGTCTTACTTCATGAATGTGACGTACATGGGCTACCTCCTACTTAATGAGCTTACAGGTAATGTCTTAATACCCAGGCCAATAATGAGTGAGCCATTAATCCTAACCTATAATAAGTACTTCATAGTATTCTCGCTCTACTTACCATTGCCCCTCTTCGCATCATTAGTCTTGGGATTACTCGGCTCCGCCCTAAGTATGGTCGCCCTATATAGGTTAGGTAGTGAATTTAGCGTCGTGAGGGTCAGGATAAGCGCATTAATAACGATAACCGGTATTTTGACTGTGGAGACACCGTTAATTAGTGGCTTCCTCATTGGTGCGGGCACCGCATTATTAATGTTGGGCTTAGGCGATGTGCTTGACAAGATGGTTGAGCCAGGTAAGTAACTTAAAAGAGTTTTAAACTCCCAGGTTAATGCGTTTGTGTGGATAAATCCGCAATCCTAATACTAATCATCGGATTGCTAGTCACGTGGTTATTGGCATCATCGATAGGGGCGTTAACGAGGTTTAATGGGTCAGGTAGTGGCCCATTGAATATTCGCATAAACCTGCCGCAGCCAGTGATCACATTGCCGCCAATAAACATAACAATACCACAACATGCGAGTGAAGCCCGCGGCATGGTATTGTACGTACCATTAATACCGTTACCAATAATCATGCCCAACATACCCACTAACCTGAGACCCATGGGAATTGCCATACCCAGCCCTCAACAGACCTCAGCGGGAGGATCCCAAGGCGCCTCAGGTTCCCAAGGTGGCTTAGGCGTTGGTCATCAGTATGTGGGCAATACCATGGTTCTACTGAAAATACCCCCATCACTAATTGTGATTGCGCTTATCTCACTGATAATCGTGATTGCCGGTTCATTAATAATGATGGGGAGGGGATTGCACGAAGGCGCCAGGCCAGGTAATAATTATGGTAGTACCTGGGCTAGCCCCAGGACCCCCATTAATTCGAGGCATGCTAATGAGACGTTTACCAAGTTGCCTACCGAGGTTGAGTTACTCCCTGGGGAGGTGGTGAGGAGTATCGGTGGTTGGGGCGGTAGCGCAATTATTGACCTAGGGATACCCAGGGACTTACCATTAATTTGGAGCGTTAATGAGCCACTACCCATTGTGATAAGGGGTGATGCCCTGGTCACGGTAACTGGGCCGGGCATTCTTCGGAATAGCTCATTGGTGATGCCTTCGAGGGGTTGTTACGGCATTAATATTAAGTTCAATGGAGGTGAGGAGCGCCTATTCATTAGGGCCAGTGACTATAGGGATGATGTCATTAAATTCGTTAGGTTGAACATAGGCAATGCCGTAATTAAGGACTCCGCCACCATTAGGGAGGTCATGAGGCAGTTGGTTAATGACGGTATTATCAACGATGACCGTGACTCAATAAATGCGGTTGTTGAATTATTCGAGAGGATTAGGTACGGGCTTAGGGATGTCGATAGGAGGGATTACGAGGAATTCCTGAGGGCGTTAGGTAAAGTCTTTAGGGATGCCAAGGTGGTCGTCTGTGAAGGCGCCCAATGACTCAATTACTAAGTACGTAATCACCTACGCAGTACTCGCATCACTAACATTATTACTACTCACCATGGGACCCATTGGCGCCCACCTAGTCACCGTATTGGTGATACCCACGGCAGCCTTAACTACGGCGGTCCTCATAGGCGATTTCATCAAGCGGCGTAGCGATACCCTCTCCAACGCATTCAGGGGATTGGTAGCCCCCTCAATATTCACATACCTACTGATTGGCGGTTTAACATCCCTACTCGCCTCAGTTTATAGGGCGTACTCATTAATCATTGATTACTTAATGAACTTCCTAGCACTCGTTATAATCGGCGCATTGATTAATAGGTACTCAT
>DAXY01000101.1:6506-7462 GCA_002506645.1 Vulcanisaeta distributa
CTAGGGCTTGGCTACCTATTCGGCGCCATCTACGTACCGCTGTTTTACCCATTCGCCGCCACATCAATTACTTACTTAGTACTTGCCCCATTTACATTAATGAAGGGCCGAGGGTTCAATACCGAGGCAATAATTGGGAATTCACGTCCGCTGGCCTTTGCGGCCTTCGGCATTGGCCTACTCTACTCCATACTCTCAATACCAAAGCCACCTACCTGGAACATATATATACTGATTGCATTTATAATAATTGCCTCGGTATCTGTAATATACGCAGGCTATAGGCTATACATCAGTGGGTTAGGCATTGTTGAGGGTATTGAGGAGGAGTTGTATGAGAGACATAGGCGTGAGATTAGGATAGTCCCATCACCTGAGTACTCGCTCTTTGAGGAGGCCGTTAGGGAATTCGTGACTCGTGGGAAGAAGGATAAGTTAATTGCCTACCTAGTCCATGAATTAACGATGGAGGGGCTGGACTACGGCGTAATAATTGAAAGGCTCAGCAAGTTGATTAATTACTCAAGCGTAACAACCTGTAGGAGGGTTAGTAGGAGGGTTCTCGAGCTGGAGGTTAGGGATAGGGTTGACCTCATTAATGAATTACTCAATGAATTACTGGGCAACAAAAATACTTAACCCAGCACCCCCTACTAAACCCGGGTTGGTGATGAGTAAGGTAGGCATTGATTACGTGACGGAGAGGATTAAGGCCGTGATTAATGAAATAGCTAAGTACTTTGTCGGTGATGAGGAGGTGCTTAACAAAATATTGGCGTCAATAATCGTAGGAGGCCACGTATTGATTGAGGACGTGCCAGGCATTGGGAAGACGTTCCTAGCCAAGACCCTCGCCAAGGCTCTTGGTCTTTCCTTTAGTCGTATTCAGTTTACTCCTGACCTCTAGCCCAGTGACATAACGGGTTCCAAAATTTTCAACCCAAGGATCGGTGATT
>DAXY01000070.1:0-2017 GCA_002506645.1 Vulcanisaeta distributa
GGTAATGGTGTTAGTAGCGGGGCCCGGATTCGAACCGGGGACCTCGGGGTTATGAGCCCCGCAGGCTACCAGGCTACCCTACCCCGCTGTTGGTCATTGATTTTACGTGATTTTTAAGCCTTTCTACTCGGTGGTAGGGCTTGTTTTGGGCTTGCCCGGGCTATATACATATGTAGGGTGATTTATGCCCCGCTCATTGCGCTATGGTAATCACAACTTCATAATTGCTTGCCCCACTTTCTAGGAATTCCTTAATCATTACAGGGGCCTCCTCAGGCAGGAATTTTCGAAATCTTCAATGCAATATTTAATTGCATGATGCTTTAGTACTCAATCTCATGTGATAATACTTAGTATGGGGAAAGCCGGCAATTAAATGGCGTGGTTTTTGGAATATTCTGCGCACAGATTACGCCTTTGTCTCGATTTACATGATCCTGCTAGCGAGGCTCATTCCATTAATTTAAATTTTAAAAACGAAATAAAAAGGATCTTGTAGAGGATAAATTTGATGCGGTGCGAGTTACCGGCTAGGTATGGGTATGGGGAGCATACGGCCGACATAGCCGTAATTGCCTACGGCTGCACGCTTGAGGAGGCCTTTGAGAACGCCGCCTTAGGCGTTGCCGACCTGACATACCACGTTGATAGGGTTGAGCCTAGGGAGTTTGTTGAGGTTAGTGTTGAGGGTGAGGACCTGGAGCAGTTGTTGTTTAATTGGATTGATGAGTTCATCTACTTGTTCGATGGTAGGAAGTTCGCATACGGTGATTACTTCAGGGATGTTAGGATTGAGGGTAATGGCCCGTACAGGGCTAGGGCGGTTGTTGGTGGTGAGCACTTCAATATTGATAAGCATGGTTATAGGGGTTTGATTGTTAAGGCCATGACCTACAACATGATGGAGATTAGGAAGGTTGATAATTACTGGAGGCTCACGTTCGTCGTCGACATATAGTTATGCATTAAAAAGAGACTACGCATTAACTGCGGTATGTCCTCAAACCCAATGAGGCGCAGGGTTGGGCTTTCACTCATAATTATCGGCGTGGCCCTACTGCTGGCGGCATCGGCATTGGCTTATATTGAGTTGCTTTCGCCAATTTCATTTCCACAACCACCATCACTCGAGAGTGTGCTCTACGTATTAACCGTGGTCACGTATAAGGTGGCCTTCATAGCCGTGATTGCCTGGGCAGGGGCGATACTTATCACGAGGGGATTACAGGCGCTGGGGTGAGCCCTAACCAACGTTTAGCCCTCAACCCCTCATTAATTAATACCTGGCACAATCATTGACCACGCATCCCTTAGTATTGATGATTACGTAATTAGTACGAGAATGGGAGTATTCAACTTAATTAACCTTAAGGTCCCCCTTAGGAGGCGCGGCTTAATGATTCTATACTCATCACCTGCCGCTAGGTCTGCTGAGGGTATGAGGCAATGTTTATTTACCCGTGATGGGGCGTATTAATGTGAGGGTTGCCATTGGATTGGCGATGTTATCGCTTGTGATGACGTTGGTTGTTCTTGGAATTTCGGCATTAACGATTGGTAATTTAGGCAGGTATGTTAGTGCCAATATTTACCAGGCAAATGGTGGTTATTACCTGGCCTTCTCGATTCATAACCCACTACCACTACCAATAATTGTGGTGATTAGGCAGGGCGCTGTTTCGAGGAGCATGTATGTCGAGCCCTACGGCTTTGGCAACCTCACAATGCCGATAACTTCATTGGGCCCGATAAGCATAACCGTGTCCATACCCGGCATTGCCAATGTCACGAATACGGTGACCCCATAATGAGGGTTAGGGATAGGTTGATAAGTGGTGCCGTTAATGCCGTGACCGACGCACTGCTCCTAATCCTGATGCTAATACTTTACTCACTCCTTAACTCATTCATGGCTCACCTACCCTTTAGGTTCGTGGCATTGAGTGGGTACCTCATGGCATTAATGATAGTCTTTGCCGCGCTGGCGTTCTTGAGGGGCCTATTGGCTGGTCACGTG
>DAXY01000070.1:2086-5685 GCA_002506645.1 Vulcanisaeta distributa
ACACCCCTTATATACTTCCTCTGGTCCGTGGAGATGGCTTGGGTCGTGTACTCAATCATTAATCAATTCAACGAGGCCCTAACGGATCCCTAGCGTAGGTACTCCTCAATCTTGGTGGCCAACTCCTTAATGAGCCTGCTCATCAGTAATTGCGAGGCCCTCTCCCTGGCATTCCTACCCATCTTATCCCTCTCCCCTGGGTTGTCCAGGAGCCTCTCCACGGCCTTTGCCGCGCCCTCTATATCGTCTGGCCCATTTACGTGTATACCGTCAATGCCGTTCCTAACGACCCACCTCTGCCCATAGATTGCCGAGGTTATTACCGGCACACCGCCGTACATGAACTCAAGCTGCGTAAGCCCGAGGGCCTCCATCCTACTCATTATTATGTTCACGTAGGTCTCCTTAATCAACTTCTTCTTATCCTCAACACTCAACTCCCCAGTCAATGTGACGTTCCCCAACCCCCTAGCCTCCCTAATAACATCATCCCACTGATCACCTGGTTTACCCGCTATCACGAAGTGCACGTCACGCCTATGCCTGAGCATCTTGGCCACCCTAACAACGGCCAGTGGGTTCTTCCTCTCCTCAATGGTGCCTAGGTAGGCAACGATCTTGGCATCATCCGGTATCCTGTACTTGACCCTGAAATCGCTCGAGTCAATGCTGTCTAGGTCAGCAACTTCGTCATCGTCGATACCCCCTGGAAATACGTAGATCTGCTCCGGCCTAGCCCCCATCCTAACCATCTCCTCGCCCTCAATTGGTGTCACGCAGAGGATTAGGTTGGCCGCCTTAAATATCTCCGGGAAGGCCATGTGGTTCCAGGCCAGCCTATAGGTCCTCTCGGCAATATCATACCTGGTCGGGTCTGGCGGTTGGTAATGGCTCATGTGGCCGAAGAATACGTTATTACTCTCAAGGCCGAATGTCATGAGCATCCTCCTCCACATCACGTACTTGGCCGTATCCTCAGGGCCATTCCACAAGGTGGAGTGGGTTATCAATGCATTAACGCTGAAGTTCTCGCTAATCCTCCTCAGCACGTCTACGAAGTTCTTAAACATGATCCTCCTCGGTGGCCACTTGGCTATGTAACTATCAACCCTAATGGTTGGTAGTCCAATGATTGCGTCCTTCTCCTGGAAGACATAACCCTCAAGCGACGTCTCCACAGCCCTCCTCCTAACGACCTCATTACCGTCATGGTAAATACTCGTTATTAGGTATGCCTCATAACCAAGCCTAAGAAACCACTTCACCATCCTCTGAGCCACCAGCTCCTGCCCCTTGGAGTTACTCGTCTGGTACATTATAACCCCAATGATGGGCCTAGCCACCATCACCCCCCTCGCCTCTCCTTCCTCCCTGCTGTCCCCACTCACGCTCTAGGAACCTCCTCAATGGCTCCCTCAGCGGCATGGCGAGCACCAGGCCTATGGCCACGCCAAGCCCAATCGCGACTGCCCAGGCGAGGCCTTGGGCGAATATGTAAAGTATCGTGACGTTAACCCTCATCACGCTTAATGCGATGGTTATTACCATGTAGTATAGGATGAACCTGAAGGCATCACCGACGAAGTTAAGCAGCGTCTGCGCATATGGGTCGTTGGTTGGGTAGCTGCGCTTGAAGTAGTCGCTTATCCAATCAACCATTATCAAACCAATTATTAGTATGATGACGCCCGAGACCAGGTCCGGTAAGTAGGATAGCACACTCCTGGATGTGTCGTATAGGAAGGATAGGTTTGGGCTTGCGTAGGATAGCTCCAAAAGCGCGTAGAATATGGCCGCTATGTAGATAACCCACTTAACGAATAATCCCAGGAAGTCGCCGGCGGTGTAGCCGCTCCTAAGTAGTGCGCGGCCTATGGAGGTCTTCCTGAAGAAGGCGTCCAGGCCTGTGGTGTATGACACCTTCTTAATCAATATTTCCACCAGCCTACCGACTATGTAGCCCACGACTATTATCACCACGGCCGTGAGCACTGTGTAAAATAAGCCCTGCGGTATGAGGCCGAACACCCTGGGCTGCGTTGATGCCGTATTGGTGATTGCGCCCATTATTAATGGATTGCACGACCGCCCTTTAATGCTTTTGGTGGTAATAATCGTAATACAGACCCATGCCGTGCCCTGGCCTCGTCGCCCTTTTAATGGGGAATAGATAGAGGCACTATGTGGAGCTACCCATGTACTTAGCGGCCCTCCTTATGGCCTTGATGATGTTCGTGTAGCCCGTGCACCTGCATATGTTCTTGACACTTAGTCTCAGGGTTTCATCATTAGCCGCCGGGTCTATGTTCGTGAGGTAGTCGTAGGTCACCATCATGAAGCCATGGGTGCAGTAACCGCACTGCATTGCGTACTCCTCAAGGAACGCCCTCTGTATTGGGTGCAGTTCCATGCCCCTGCTTAAGCCCTTTATCGTAGTCACCGAGTGCCCTGAAACCCTAACCACGGGCACCATGCATGACTTAACGGCCCTACCATCAACAAGCACCGTGCATGCGCCGCATTTACCCTCATCACAACCCCTCCTAACCTCCCTAAAGCCGTGTCTCCTCAGGAAGTCCAGAAGCAGGAGCCTGGGCTCCACTAGGTCCTCGATCCACTGCCCATTAACATTAACCCTAACCCTTACCAAGCCGCCCACGTACTCGACACCGTCCCTAAACTCCCACTTGATCAATTCGTCCTTAACCGGGGCCCTGACGTATTGTGTAGGCCCACTGCTTATTTCCATCAACGCCTTCGTTAGCAGGTTCCTGGCAACCCTGACCCTGTAATCACCTGGTGCGTGGGTGTCCTCCAGCGGTTTCGCATCTATTGACGAGAATATGGAGTTCACAATATCGCCGGCCTTGGCCCCGACCTCCCTAATCCCGAGGCCATTGATGTGCCCGCTCACTAACACGGGCTCTGGGTACACGGCCCCAATGACAATCCTCGAATCGGTAATGACGCCCTCCCTCTCCTGGTATGTAACCGCTATGATGACGCTTGGGAATGATGCACCACCCCTCCTAAAGAACTCATAAACGCCCCTAAAGCCCTTAAGCGGCACCCTGACCTCGGTAATGAGTTCGTTAAACTTCAAATCCACCATGTAGGGCCCCCTGTATAGGTCTGACACCTTAACAACTCTCTCAGTGCCGATGCCCCTAACCACGGCCTCCGCATCCAGGGCTATTAGGGCTGGGTAGTAATTGGCGGCTGGGTCCGCGTGGGCCAGGCTACCGCCTATCGTGCCGAGGTTCCTGACCTGCACATCGGCTATGTGCCAAGCTGCGTCACTAAGTATCTTCGCATTATCATTAATGGACCTATTCATTGCCACGTCATTATGCGTAACCAACGCGCCAATCCTCAGGTAATTACCGTCAACCCTGACATACCTAAGGTCATTAATGCCGAGTATGTCGATTAAGTACTTAACCTCGGTCATCCTTAGCTTAAGCATGGGCATTAAACTCATGCCCCCGGCCAGGACCTTGGCATCGCCACCATACTCATTGAGGAGCTTCAACGCTTCATCAATTGACGAGGCCCTGACGTAGTTAAACCCCCTTGGTATACCTAGGGCGTAGGCCATG
>DAXY01000070.1:5728-10461 GCA_002506645.1 Vulcanisaeta distributa
GACGCCAGGGCATTAACGATTGCCGCGGGCACCCCCATCATTGCGCCCTCACCGACCCCATGGGCCCCGGAGACCAGGTGCTTGGCAGGCGTCTCGAAATGTATGAACTCCACGTCCATGCCCACGGCCTCGGCGAGCGTTGGTGATTCATAGATGTCGAGACTGGTCGTTAGTGGGTTTCCCTGGTCATCATACATCAACTCCTCATAGAGCGTAAGGGCGAGACCGTGCATTAGGCCGCCCATTAATTGGCCATCAACAAACTCCCTCTTGAGTACCCTACCCGCGTCATGCGCAATCACGTACCTCCTGACCCTGATATCGTACGTGCTTGGGTCAAGTTCTATAACGGCTAGGTGCGCCTGTATTGAGTATGTTGCTGAGGAATTGATCCTATCACCCTCGGCCGCCTTAACCGTCGGTGGTTGGTAGAATACGGTGACGCTCAGCGATGCGTCAATGCCCTCGGGCAGCGAGCCTGGGTCCCAATTAATTGAGGATGCAATCCTCCTAATGTCAATCCTCCTACTTGGATTATTCATGTCGTAGAACTGCCCACCCTCATAGCCAATCTTCTCAGTGCCGAGAATTGCCATGGCAAGCCTTGTCAACTTCTCCTTAAGTTGTCTCGCGGCGAGTATGGCGGCGCTAACCACTATTGGCGCAAACCTGGAGGAGTAGGAACCATCTGATAGGGCCCAGATCCTCGTTGTGTCGACCCTATTCTCCACAATTACGATTGATGGGTCAACACCTAATTCCTGCGCCACCACCTCGGCGAGGGTTGTCTCGTGGCCGAGGCCCTCGTTTGTCCCATTTACGAAGACCTTGACGTAGCCGCTCATGTCAATGCTTATGGTCACGTAGGAGCCGGAGCCGGAGTGTGGGTATTTACGCCTGCTCGGTTCAATGGCTAGGTCCGTATAGCCCAGGTTAGTGCCCGCCGGCTCGACTAGTACGGCAATCCCAACCCCAATGTTCGGGTTCTTCCTCCTCTCCTCGAGCCAGCGCCTATACTCCGGCTCGATGGCCCTAACAACCCTCTCATAGTCCTGCCTCGGGTATAAACCTCCGGTTATTGTTTCGTAGAAGTACTCATCCCCAATCCTCTTTGGGAAATCCCTAATGAGGTTCTTGACCCTAAGCTCCAGTGGGTCCATACCGAGTTCGCGGGCTAGTTCATTAACTGCGACCTCAAGCATGAAGTAGAAGGGTGGTCCTCCATAGGCCCTGTTGAGGCCTGTTGGTAACTTATTCGTCACGACCACATAATCCTCGACCTCAATGGCCCTAACATCGTATGCACCGTTCATGTTGCCATGAACCCTAAAGAGGACGCCTGGGTCAGGGGGCCTGGGATACGCACCAACGTCCTCATAGAACCTAAACCTAAGCCCTTGGATTAAGCCATCCCTAGTGGACGCAACCTCAACCACGCCCTTCCTAGCACCACCCGAGTTACTACCCACCAGGTGCTCTGTCCTACTCTCAAACCACTTGACAGGCCTACCGCTGAGTATGGATGCAGCCGCGGCCAGAGTTATGTATGGGTAGAGCGAGTACTTGGAGCCGAAGCTACCGCCAACGTCCCGGGGACTAAACAGCCTTAGGCTACTCGTTGATAGGCCGAGGGCCCTCGTAACGAAGTACGCAATTAACAATGGGCCCTGGACATTGGACCACACGTTTAATTCACCGCCGATGTAGTGGGCCAGGACTCCGTAGGTCTCCAGCGGCATTGCATTGTGCTTTTGGTAGTAGAACTCGCGCTTTATGACTATTGGAGCCTCGGAAAATGCCTTATCCACTGGGCCGAACTTCATGTGCCTATGCATGGCAATGTTTGACCCAAGCTCCTCATGGACCAAGGCGTCACCCCTCAATGCGTCGTCGAAGGTAAGCACGGGTTTTAGGGGCTCAAAATCAACCTGGACATAATCAAGTAGGTCAATTGCCCTATAGGGGTCATCCGCCAGGACCACGGCTATTGGCTCACCGACAAACCTAGCCTTGCCCCGGGCAAATGGATAGTACTTAATTGGCGCATCCACGGCCAGTGGGAATGGGTTTGGGATGACCTTGGCCAGTTCATCAGGTCCGTAGGCAATGCCTCCATGCTCAAAAACGCCGCTCACGTCGACCTTGAGGATCCTCGCGTGTGCGTAGGGGCTTCTATAGATGGCCATGTACAGCGTGCCTGGGGGCGTGGGTATGTCATCAATGTACTCGCCAGAACCAGTAACTGCGCGGAGGCCCTCCCGATAATGAGGCAAATTACTCATTGACCTAGTACTGGGGATTGGTTATTTAAGCATTAAATTATTCAATGCTGTAGAGCGTCGTGGCGCCCAAGATCTTCATCTATAGGCTACCGCAGGACGACCCAAGGAAGAACACCGCCATAAAACTCGCTAGGTTCGGGCTTGCACAATTAGTTAGTGGTGTTGGGGAATTACCGAGCGGTTCAATAATGCTCGACCCAACGGCCAAGACCCCACTAACGCCCAGTGATAGGGCTGTGGTCGAGTTAAGGGGTTTATCACTCATTGATTGTTCCTGGAGGAGGGCAATTAATACGCATATGAGGCTCGCCAGTGGTAGGTTCGTCAGGAGGAGACTGCCGCTGCTCATAGCGGCTAACCCAGCGCACTACGGTAAGCCGTATATATTAAGCACCGTTGAGGCCGTGGCCGCGGCACTCTACATAATGGGTTTTAGGGATGAGGCCGTTGATGCCTTAAAACTGTATAAGTGGGGGCCGAACTTCATAATCATTAATCAAAAGTACCTGGATAGGTACGCAGTGGGCGATTTATCGCCAGAGAGGGAGTTGTTGGGGGTTGATGATGTTGACCATGGGCTTGAGCAAATAATGAAGGCGCTGGTGGGCCGTGATTAACGGCTATCCCTCCCACCATTTGCGTATAGGCATATGCCCCTCAATGGGCATTTATCGCATAGTGGGTTATTAGGTAGGCAGTACTTCTTACCGATTGTGACTACTGACGCATGTACTAACTTATAGGTGTATAAATCCCTCGGTATTAACCCCTCAAGCACCCTCTTCCACGAGTCATAGTCATTACCCGGGCTTAGGCCCAACACCCTATTGAGCACCCGTTTTGTGTATTGCGAAATGGGTAATGTCGGCATGTTTAGGGCAAAGAGCATTATTGAGTCGGCGGTTTCCCTACCAACACCCTCCTGATTAAGTAGGAAATCCCTAACGTCATCCCTCGCCCTCAATTTCTCCAAGCCGCCAACCGCCATGATACTCCTCGCCAACTTAACGAGCCTACGAGCCTTCGTGAACCTATAATTAACCCCCTTAATGACCTCGGCCAATTGATCGGGATCTACACCGGCAATGCCCCTTAGGGTGTTTAGACCAAGCGCCCTAAGCCTATTGAGGACCTCATGAACAACGTCCCAGCGGGTTTGCTGAACGAGGATTGAGGTAATAACGACCTCATCAGGCGTTTCGGCACCACCCCACCACCTGGTCGACTCAGCATCCGCCAGGTACCAACCAACACTCTCCAGCTCGTCCTTCATGCCCCTGAATACCTCAATCATCCTAGCCACGGCCTCGCCCATTGCCAAAGCACAATCCTGGATAAGTTTATTAAAGTAAACCCGCGCAGTACGTGTAATGAGTGCGAGGGGTAGGAGACCCGTTAGGCGCAGTCCATTGCCCGGTTATAAGGCTTGTAGGAATTGTAAGGCGGTGGTACCTGAGGATACCGAGAGGTGCCCCGTCTGTGGTGGTACGGACTTCACCAAGGACTGGATGGGCCTAATAATAATCCTTAAGCCTGAGGAGTCCTGCATTGCCAAGAGACTTGGCATTACCAAGGCGGGGATGTACGCAATCGAGGTCCTGTGACCATGGAAGATTAATGCTTATTAAGGGGGCCCCAACGCCATGTCTTGATGTCAATACCAATGCCGAAACTGCCGGAGGGCGTTGAGGCGGGCAAGCTCGTGTTCAAGCTACTCAACATTAGGGAGAATAAGGTCGTTGGGCGTAGGGAGGTCACAGCAGAGGCCTGGCACGTCGGCCTACCAACGCCGAGCAGGGCCCAGTTACGTGAGGAGGTGGCTAAGGCCATGGGCGTAGATGTAAAGCAGGTATATATTGTGAGGGTGATTACTGAGTACGGTAGGCATAGGAGCGTCATCGAGGCCCACGTCTATGATGACCCAAGCACGGGTGAGAGACTTGAACCGCTCTACATTAAGCTCAGGAACATGCCCAAGGAGGAGGCCAAGAAGATCCGCGAGGAGATGAGGAAGAGAAAGTCTGAGAAGAAGGCAGCCTCAAAGAAGTAAATCAACAGTAATCTACACCTAATCTACACCTGTAAATCAATAGCTTTTTAAGTAAGAAAACAAGGGTTAGTGCCATATGGATTTTAGGGACATCCCAATTAATGAATGCCCAATTAAGTACCTAGACACACTACACCTGATATTATTCATACTATACAAAAGGGCTGAATTCTGTAGTGCACTTAACCTAGGCTGTATGGACCTACCACTACTAGCCACGACGCCGCTCACGGCTAGGAATTGCGATAGGGATGATGTTCATAAATTCTTTAGGCGCATGAGGAGGATTGTTGAGAGGATTGGTAATGAGATAGAAATATTCAGACTTAATAGGTTAAGCGCATCATTGACTATAGAGTTCGGGACTGGCAATATCAAGGTTCATGACACCTTCATTGTAA
>DAXY01000070.1:10656-12438 GCA_002506645.1 Vulcanisaeta distributa
GATAATCAGTAAGTGGGGCGTGAGCATGGATAGGGAATCCTTCATAAAAGCCACATTACCAGGTAGGAGGAACCTAATGGTTTTAAGGGAAATACTTAGTGAAGTGACTTAGTCCCTGCCCAATAACTTCTCTGTGAACCAGGGGACTAGGGAATTCTTTATTGCCGAAATTATTGTGCCTAACCTACCATGTATTAACTCATGAATTAGGAAGCCTAGCCTACTGTAGTACTTCACGTAGGCCCACTGGAGCATCCTCTGCGCCTGCTCCTTGGTGAATCTATAACCCCTCATAACGGCCCTCAACGTTGTGTAGTGCTCCCAATTCCAATCCTCAATTAGGTTATCACTAACCGCCTGGTAATAAAGCGGCGTGCCTGGGTATGGGGTGGCCACGGTGAATTGGGCGTAGGTTGGGTTTAGCTTCATGGCGAATTTCACGGTATTCCTCATGTCATCAATCGACTCCCAGGGGAAGCCAAGTACGAAGGAGCCCACGTGGTCGATACCGACCTCCTTAGCCCATTGGAACACCTTAACCGCCTGTTCGAGGGTTATCCTCTTGCCAATCCTATTTATCGTGTCCTGACTGCCGGACTCAACGCCGAAGTAAAGCGCCGTACAGCCGTGAGCCTTAAGCGCGTTCATCATATCCCTATCTATCGTGTCAACCCTGGAACCGCAGGAGAAGCGTATGTCCAGCTTCCTCTCCTCAAGCTCCCTCAGGAATTCATAAACGAACCTCTTGCCCAGGGTGAACTCATCATCCGTGAACACGATTATGTTCGTCTTATACGTATTCACGGCATCCTCAATCTCGTCAGCCACGGCCTTGGCCGACCTGTACCTAACCATCCTTCCCCAGAAGTATGAGGTTGAGCAGAAGGAGCAGCCGTATGGGCATCCCCTACTGGCCATCACGTGGACGATCCTAATGGGCTTGCCGAAGAGTGTGTACTTATCCATCGGCAGTAGGTGGCGGGCAGGTGGTGGTAGTTCATCGAGGTTCCTAATCGGTGGTCTATCCGGCGTCCTAACCACTTGATCCCCATCCCTGTAGGCCAAGCCCCTTATCGCCCTGAGGCGTGTTGGGTCCATGCCGTACTTCTCTATCGTGCCTACGAGCTCGAGCATCGTGTACTCACCCTCACCCCTAACCACGACATCCACGTTATTGCCGAGGGCCTCATCATACATGAAGGTTACGTGGGGACCCCCCATAACCACCGGTAAGTCCCTATCGTACTCCTTAATCGCCTTAGCCGTCTCATAGGCCTTGTAGACCGTGGGCGTTATTGCCGTTATGCCCACTACATCAGGATGCCAGGACCTAACCTCATCCATGAACGTCCTTAGGTCAATCCCCTCAGTCGGTGAGTCAATTATCCTAACCTTATGCCCAGCCCTCTCTAGGACCGCGGCTATCCAGGCCAGGCCGAGAGGCGGCGCCTTAAGGCCGAGCACCTTGTAGAGTTCCAGCTTATCAATGCCCGGTGGGACGGCCAGGAGGACCTTCATGCCCTCACCTCACTTGAAGGCTAATGGTGATACCTTCACCTTAATCCTCAGTACGTCCTCCTTCAGCTTCCTCCACTCGGCCGAGTTGTATATACAGCCTGGGTCTGGGGCGAGTACGTCGCCAAAGTAGTTATACGCCCTTGCCCTACAGCCGCCGCAGATTAACTTATACGGGCACCTACCGCAGAACCCCTCAAGCCTATCCCTATCCCTGAAATTCTCCATAAACGGATCCATCCAAATGTCCCAGAAGGACTTAGTCCT
>DAXY01000042.1:0-1884 GCA_002506645.1 Vulcanisaeta distributa
CCAAATACCGACCACCCTAGGCTTCGCCTGAGCAACGGGCACGCAATCATTAACGATACGCCTCTTACTCATCTTAACGAAGTAATTGCGTCTGTCGGCAACGCCTTTAATGGTTCCTAACTAAATTTACTAATCGAAATGCCTATATAAATGTCCTAGGCATTGTATTGATGAGGTGAGGATTAACCCAGCACTGTGTGTGAAGTGTAGAGGGAGGTACTACCTATGCGGTTTATCCTACTGCCCAGTCCTTGCCGAGTTGCGCGCAAGGTATGTGTTGAGGAATGTGGTCAATAGGGAGTGGGTTGATGGTTCGTCACCGCCGAGCGTATTCGTTGGGCGTGTGGGTTACCCAATTGTTAATGTCTACCCTGCGATACCGCCGGTGCATGGCGATACCGGTAGCCTTGAGGACCCAAAGGCCTGGCTGGGTATGAAGCTCGAGGAATTCATATCAAGTAGGCTGTCACTGATCAGGGGCTCGATAAGGGCCAGGGTTGAGGATGCCAGGAACCCACCCAGGGTCCTCCATGAGGTGCAGTCCATGGCTTTATCAAGCCGGCCCGTGGATTCCGAGTTAATACTCGAGAGACCGGTTAGTGGTAGGTACGTGCTTGATGAGCACTCCCCACCCTTCGGCCCATCAGCGCCATTGCAGAGGCTGCGTATTGATTCATTACCGCCACCGCCGAGGATAATCGAGAAGGTGTATAGCGATGTTGACCTAAATGCTACGGAGGCGATCTGGACATTATATGAGCATGGCATTGATGTTCACCAAATATCGAGGCTACTAAGCGTTGGGGCCCTGGGTGTTGGGAAGAGGAGGAGGCTCGTGCCAACCAGGTGGTCCATAACCGCTGTTGATAAGCAGATCTCCGATAAACTCCTCGGTGAGGTTCGTGACTACCCATTAATAAGTGAGTATAGGGTATACGTGAGGAGCGTGAGGGAAAACACCTTCGTGGCAATCCTAGCACCGCACACCTGGCTTTATGAGTGGGCTGAGGCTTGGTGGCCTGGTTCCACGTGGAATGTGTGGGGTGGTGATGTGGTTCTCGAGCTTGATTACGAAGGTTACTGGGGGAGGTATGAGTACCCATCGATAGGTGGTTGTTACTACGCGGCCAGAATAGCCGTCCTAGAGGCGTTGAGGGCCATGCGTAGGCAAGCCGCGGCCATCCTGTGGCGTGAGATTTACCCAGGCTTTAACCTACCCATTGGTGTTTGGTGGGTTAGGGAGAATGTTAGGGCAATGCTTAATGGCCCATACGAGAGGTTTTACGACCTAAGGGATGCGCTAAATTACGTGGCCGGCTTCCTGAAACTGCCAATAAGCGCTTGGGTGTCCAAGTCATACGTGGTTAAGGTCCTCACGAGGCAATCAAGCCTAGCCCACTGGCTGGGTGGGGCTCATGAGCGGCGTGGTTAGGTTTGGTAATACCATCATTAAGGAGGTGAGGGTTAAGACCGCGCTTTCTAAGTCGGGCCTACCTGAGTATGATTACGCCCTGAACCCATACCTGGGCTGCCAACATGGATGCATTTATTGCTACGCCATGGACTTCACTAGGGATGAACCTGGCGAGAGGTGGGGTGAGGTGGTTTATGTCAAGGTGAACCTGATACAGGCGTTACTTAGGGATGTAAGGAGGTTTAGGCCTGGCATTGTTGGCGTATCCACAATAACCGACCCATACCAACCCGTGGAGTCGAGGTATCGACTAACCAGGAGGGCTATTGAGGTGCTGTGCGGCGCAGGTTACCACGTCAGTATTCAGACGAAGTCAGCACTAATCATTAGGGACTTAGACATTATAGGTAGGTGCGGCGGCTCAATTGACGTGGGCTTCACAATAACCACAATGAGGGACACCTACAGGG
>DAXY01000042.1:1923-3162 GCA_002506645.1 Vulcanisaeta distributa
GAGACTTGGATATTCCTGGGCCCAATAATGCCCGGAATTAACGATAGGAGGGAGGATTATGAACCAGTGATAGGGCTGGCCAAGGAGACGAATTCCCAAGTAATTATTGATAGATTCAGGCCAAGGCCCGTAGTGCTCAGGTTCATGGGCAGGAAATTAAACCCAATATACCCAGTGACTAGGGATTGGTGGGTAAGTACGCTGAACTCAATAATGAGGCTCTGTAGGGATTACGGCGTAAACTGCGTCACGGCTGAGGATGAGTGGAGAAGCGCCGAAAATAGGAGTGATTAGTAAGTATGCCATAAACGATGGTTAGCATTTACCTACTTACCCGACATCGATAGATCAGTACGGCTTCGCCTCAACATCCGATACATACAATGCCTATTATATGGCGAAGATGCCGTATTTACGGATGGCGTGTATGATGGAGTGGTGGGACAGGGGATTGATCCTAGGGGTCTCGTTTAGTGTTGCGGGTTTAGAAACATTTATTAAATAGGTCATCATCATTGACCTGGCGAATTCAGTGGCTCAGGTTGGGGATGAGGAGCAGGTAATTAGGGAAATAATGAGTGCGTTGTCTGGCTCCGCGCGTTATATGGCTGATGAGATCAGGAATGCGTTTTTCAAGTACGTGGATATTTATAAGGGCGTCTCGGGCTTCGAGACCCAGCAGGTAAGTCTCGGCACTGTCGAGAATAAGAGGGTCTTCCTAATACAATCATCAATCACGGAACCCAATTACGGCCCAGATAATTATCTCGTAAGTGCCTTCAAAAACTTCTTCAGCATAAACGAGAATTTCTACCCAACATACCTAATGGGCGGCCTTGAGTGTTACATACAGTCAGCACCAAGTGAGGCCGTGGGCGTTAAGGTTAATGGCCCAATGGTTTCGATATACAATGGCGTTGAGAATGTCGAAGATAAAGAAATGGGTCAAGTGGTCTGTGCCAGGAAGGTCAGCATTAAGTTCTCAGATAACGTGGGCGGTGAAGTGAGTGCGAGCCCAGGCGACTTATTTAGGACCGCCTTTGAAGTGATTAATAACGTTAGGAATAGGTTTGGCGGCATTCGCGATGATTTCGTGAGTACCTACGGCTTTGAGCCAGGCGACATAACACTGACGAGTAATGAGGTGATGCTAAGCACATTATTTGACCTGAGCATGTCGAGCACCGTTAGGGATTACATTCAGAGGGCCTTCGCCAGCGTAGTCCCGGGGCAGGTACC
>DAXY01000042.1:3276-6823 GCA_002506645.1 Vulcanisaeta distributa
CTGCCGTGCATGGCCTACGTGGTTAAAACCTCGCCTCCCTTCTCCCTTATTGCCGATGTTAGGAAATCAATGATCCTATTAACCTCATCCTCAGCGCCTTTAACATCCTCGGAACTAACGTACACGTGAATCTCCACCAATGGGGACTTGATTTCATGTCCCTTTGGGTGGCTCTTTATGTAGACCCTGTGGCTCATCTTCATGCCCCTCTCAATTATTGGCGCTAGGTCTGCCTCGGGAACCCCCCTAACCGTTATTGACCTTTCGACGAAGTGGAGCTTGGGACCGATCTCGCGTAGTCTCGGCTCCACGTAATTCTCAAATATCCCCATCATCTCCGCGGGCACGCCGGGTAGCGCAATTATTATAGTGTTACCCTCCTCAACCCAAATACCCGGTGCGGTACCCACGGGGTTCGGTAGTGGCTTGGCGCCCTCAGGCATTTTGGCCTGCTTAAGCCTTGGCTCGGTTAGTTCGAGACCCTTTGACTTGAACGTCTCGACCACCAGCCTCAACGCATCATCATTAATCACGTACTTCCTATTCAGGGCCTTGGCCAGGTACTCACTAGTCTTATCATCGAATGTTGGGCCTAAACCGCCTGTCGATATTACGACCCTAATGCCCCTCCTGACAGCGTCCCTAAATACCTCAACCTCGTCCTCCTCGGCATCGGGCACGGTTATTATCCTCCTTACGTCATAGCCAAGGAGCGTTAATTTCCTCGCGAGCCAAGCGGCGTTGGTGTTCACGGTCTTCCCAATGAGTAATTCATTACCTATTGATATTATCCAGGCCGTGTAACTCATTGGGTGGTTAACCCAGGGCCCGGCTTAAATGCCTTTGTACCTAATCATCGAGGACATGTTAATAAATGGGTCTTAAGAACAAACAGCGGGTCTTTTGCATGAGGAGGTTCGCAATAATAATCCTGGACCTGGATGATGTACATCCAAGCGAGGATGATAAGGCCCGACTAATCAAGATAATTGAGGAATCCCTCCAGTGGTGGCATGGTTATTTTGGCCAGGGCGATAGGCTCGAGCTAGATAAGTGGAGGGTCTACTACGTGGAGTGGGGTGATGAGCTCGTGGTCGCCAGGGTGCTCAATGCCCTTGGTAAGTTCAGGGAGTACATAAAGGGTGAGTTATAGCCACATGCCAGTTAATCAACCCTGGTCTCCTCATAGCCGCAGTTCGGGCAATGGAGGACGTACTTAATGCCGTACCTACCATCAACCTGTATCAAGGCCTTATCCGTAATCACCATCCTATGTAGGCAGCGTGGGCACGTGTAAGCGTCCCTAAAGCCATGCCTACTCAATATTCTCCTCACGGCATATAGGCTGATGCCCAACCTGGCAGATATCGCCCTTTGACTAAGCCCCTCACTATATAGCCTAAGGACCTCATTGACGACGTCGCTGGGCATTAAATCAACCCTGGACACCACCTTACCCTCAGCCCTAAGCCTCTCCATGGCCGCCCTAGTCCTCTGCCTAATGAACTCGCGCTCCATGGAAGCCACGAAGGCGAGCACAGTCCTAAGGAACTGCCTATAGGCGCCATCCAGGTTCTGAAGGACCGCCTCCTTCTCACTGGTACTGACTATTAGGAGACCAAGCCTATTCTCGACAATGTCCAATAACCTAAAGAGTTCCTGGAAATTCCTAACGAGCCTGGACGTCTCATAAACGAGCAGTACCATAGGCCTTGGGCTCAGGGCATTACCCTCAATGTCGCTTACCAACTTCCTGAAGGCCGGCCTCTCCATTATCGGTGAGGCGCCGCTTACGGCCTCATCAATGTAGAAATTAAGTATTTGGAAGCCCCGGGACTCGCTCCACCGCCTTAGGTACTCAATTTGGTTTGCAGGGTCCTGCATCTCCGTTGAAACCCTGACGTAGGCTACGGCCGGTATCACGGGTAATGCCATTGCAAATCGCTTTTAAACGATGCGCAGGGGTATTATTGGCCACGCCGTGATTCCTCGAATTATAATGAATATAAATAATAATGCTTAAAAACAATAACCTATTTAGCCAATGGATGGTTAGGGCATTAATAACGGACCCTGTGGATGAGTACGTAATAAGTGAGTTAAGTAAGAATGGCGTAATTGTCGATTATCGGCCTGGCATCGCCCGTGACGAGTTATTGCGGGTTGTTGGGAATTACGAAGTATTGGTGGTTAGGAGTAGGACGAAGGTCACGAGGGAGGTCATTGACGCGGCGAGTAGGTTGAGGGTCATTGCCAGGGCTGGCGTTGGCCTCGACAACATAGACGTGGATTACGCCAGGTCAAGGGGTATTGAGGTCCTCAACGCGCCGGAGGGCTCGACACAGTCCGTGGCGGAGCTCGTGATCGGCCTAATGATCTCAGCGGCCAGGTTGGTGCCTCTTCAGGACAGCCTCGTTAAGGGTGGTGAGTGGCCTAAGGGTAAGTACGTGGGCACAGAACTATTTGGTAAGGTCCTTGGGGTAATAGGCTTTGGCAGGATTGGGCAGAGGGTTGCTGAGTTGGCCAAGGCCATTGGCATGAAGGTCCAGGCCTACGACATAGTCGACATGAGGGATAGGGCCGCCAAGCTTGGGGTCGACTTCGTGGACTTCGAGACCCTGATAAGGAGTAGTGACTTCATAACGATACACGTGTCCCTAACGCCAAGCGCAAGGCACATGATTGGGGAGAGGGAGTTCCAAATGATGAAGGGCGGCGTGGTAATAATCAACACGTCAAGGGGCGAGGTCATAGACACGAGGGCGCTGCTTAAGGCGTTGAATGAGGGTAAGGTGGCAGCGGCGGCGTTGGACGTACTCGAGAATGAGCCGCCTAAGGAGCCCTGGGAGATCGAGTTAGTTAGGCATCCAAGGGTCATAATTACGCCGCACATCGGCGCCGAGACTAGGGAGGCCCAGAGGAGGATTGCCGAAATACTCGTTGATAAGGTCGTGAATTACCTTAGGGCCAATAACCTCGTATGAAAGCGAAGGCGGTTTGTTTGACAAGGGGGACCTGACGAACTGCATCATCGTGGGCTTGATCAAGCCCTCTCCGCAGCCGTTGTTAGGCCCATGCGGGGGTTTATTTAAGCTTCTTCATGGACTNNAAGAAAAACCCATTTTCACCAAACTTAAAAACCCTTTCATGCGAGACTTTCGGTTGTAAAGGTTTAATATGGCTCCGTCATAATCACGTTAATGTCAAACCTAGCCACTATGGTGAATAGGATAATTACCGTGGCCAGGGGGTTGGGTATTAAGGCTGAAGTTGAGGAGTATGGGCGTGAGAGGGTTGTGATTCTCGAATTGGGTGAGGACTTCGGCATTTACGTATCCGTAATTTGCAATAATGATTGTGATGTTGAGTACGCCATTGGTGATGAGAACTTCACATTCAGGCCTAACCAACTGGACCTGGTCAAGAGGGCTGTGGAGATTATTGAGAAATTGAATACGGAATTAACGAGCGGTAGATCGTCATAGCCTCAGGTATAGCCAACCCTCGGACTGCCTACGCACTACCTCAGCAACGCTTGAGTCGGCTA
>DAXY01000116.1:0-985 GCA_002506645.1 Vulcanisaeta distributa
TAATAACGGCGCATGCCTAAACCCTAAGTATCCTTATGCTGTAGTCGTTGTACGTATCTACAACCCCATGCGTAAGCAGGACTAAATCGCCCTTGGCTATTAAGCCATACCTAATTAATTGATTGAGGGTTTCCCTCTCGCCCTCGTCATAGTCCTTAACATCACCAATGAGTATCGGCTCCACGCCCCAGTAAAGCCTAAGCCTCCTGAGAATCCTCTCGTCACTGACGCCCACGTACGTGGGCGTCCTGGGCCTGTACCTCGATATGGCTTCGACGAACCTACCACCCCTTGAGTAAATCACTATCTTAGCGCCTATATCCTCAGCCAATTGGACAATGCCTAGGGCCATCCTATCGGTTAGGTTGGCCATTACCCCCCTATCGATGCGCACCTCATCCTCGTACTCGGCGGCTACCCTCCTTAACCACTGCACGGCCTCCACCGGGTACTTACCAACCGCGGTCTCGCCGGTCAATAGTAATGAGTCCACGCCCTCCATGACGGCATTCGTTATGTCGACAACCTCGGCCCTTGTGGGCACGGGCTGCTCGATCATTGACTCGAGCAACTGCGTCGCCACCATCATGGGCACGCCACACCTCTGGGCCTCCCTAATTATTGAGCTCTGTATCCTGGGTATCTCCTCCAGGTCGAAGTGCATTCCCAAGTCGCCCCTCGCCACCATGACGTAGTCGCTGGCGCATATCACGTCCTTCATGTTCTTAACGGCGTCGGGCCCCTCAATCTTCGCAACGAGCTTAATCCAATCACCACCAAGTCTCCTCAACTCGGTCCTAACCTCCTCAACGTCATCGGAGCTCCTAACGTGGCTTATGCCCACGTAATCCATCCCAACCTCCACGGCGAATCTTAGGGCCTCCCTATCATGGTCATCAAGTATCGGCAGTGGGTAGTCCTTACCCTTAATCACCACGGCCTTCTCCTGCGATATGGTACCCGCGGTCAACGCAGTTAACGTGGC
>DAXY01000116.1:1014-2366 GCA_002506645.1 Vulcanisaeta distributa
ATCACGTCATCGACAGTTATCACCCTGAAGAATGCCGAGCTTGGTACCGGCACAAAGCCCCCATCTGACTTATCGGCAAGCCTAAACTCCACGGAATCACCCACATTCAGCGTTATCGGTCTCATGCTACCTGTCCTAACGCCTGGACCCCTTAGGTCGCCGAGCACGGCTATGTCTCCCCTAAAACCCCGAGCACTTGTAATCCTAGACCTCCATTCCTCAATACTCCCATGGGAGAAATTTATCCTTATGCCATCGACGTACTTGATCAGCTCCCTCAGTACGTCAGGCCCCTCTGAGGATGGCCCTATGGTCGCTATTATCTTTACCTTACCCACAGCATAGCGTCGCCGTTAGTATTATTAAACCTTAAGTTAATAGTGTGATTACTGGGTTTACCGGTTATAAATGCGGCGCGTGGTGGGTGATAGACTTGCCGAGGCTTGACGTTGCACCTAGGCTGGAGTTCATCAATGGGGCGGCAGTGCTTTACTGGGGTGATGAGAGGGTGGTAATTCCCAGGCTTAAGCATGGGGTTCTCTTCCTAATGAGTGGTTACATAGGCTCGCAGGTACACGGCTGCGAGTATAGGCTACACCTGGACTACTTGAGGGGTAGGGTAATTAATAATGGCGTGATTGGTGGTCTCCAGGAGCATTCCAGGCAACTTGGGGTTAGTGAGGAGGGTCTCGGTCTCGAACCTGGCTGGAACTCGGTCATCGTTAATCGGGGTGAGGAGGGTGCTTACTTCTTCAATTCCAAGATGAGTAATTGGATCGGCTATGCGGACTTCAGCAAGCCATACATTCAGGAAGTATCCCTCGTCATGGTTAGGAGGGGCGTACCAATACTCGGGCTTCCAGACTTAGTGATAAACCTGGACAATAGGCCTGCGTACATAATCGAGCTAAAGACCACCAATAACTCAGCGGGCCTGAGGCTCGTGAGGGGTAGGGAAGCTCTCCAGGCGGAGTCGTACTTCCACATGATGAATTACCTGGGGCTTAACCCACGCGGAGTCGCCGTGGTGAAGGTGGTCAGGGGCTCGGAATTCAAGCTCATCAATAACATAGACCTAGTGATTAAGCAGCTCGAGGGTGGTGGAGAATCAATTAATCTCACGAAGCATGCAACCCTCCATAGGATCAACGTTAGGAGGTTCGAGGACTTCCTCAGGGATGTTGATTACTCAATCGACTATTGGCTAGGCCTCAGGAATCCAAGGCCTGCGCCAAGCAGGGGATTGTGCTCAGGCTGTGAGCATAGGAGGTACTGCCCCTACAGCGTTGTCAGGTGATCCTCAGTAGCGAAGGTAGTGATACAGCGAGCACGTATGCTATGGGCGCGGCAAT
>DAXY01000116.1:2425-6852 GCA_002506645.1 Vulcanisaeta distributa
CCCAATGCAGGCGGTGCGGCCGAAGAGGTAGGCGCAATTGGCAGGTCTCCTAAGGCCGACGTCCACGGAACCCTCAATAACCCTAACCTCACCATTGACCTGAATACCGGCGCTTGCCAATAACTTCAGTAATGACGTGCTGTACCTTGTGAGGTTGACGCCGTCATAAAACGACAAATCAACCCTAACCCTCCTCACAATCTCGGCAAGCGTCATTGACTGGACGAGCCTTTCACCAAGCACGGAGGCGAGAGCCCTCCTAATGCTGAGGAAATTAACCACACCCATTGGCTCCCCAGTCCTTGCGTCAAATGGCGGTACCAAGCCGCCGGTTAATTCAAGGGATGAGGGATAGGGTATTAATATGTCCGTAATACCTATACCGTCACCACTCACGGTCAGGTTAAACAACCTAATACTTGGCGAGAAATCCATCACCCTCCAAGTATTGCTCAATGAAGGTACGTAGCCCCTAAAGAACTGTGTTAAGGAACCATCATCCTTAACGAAATACATCATTAAATACGCGTAGAAACCCCTCGATGGCGCCGTCGCCCGCCTAAGCGCGTTGACCACGACTAGGTCCATGGATAGTGAGGAGACATCGCCCACGCGGGGGTGCCTAGTTAATCCATGAACAATCACGGTCTTACTACTCAACCCAATTATTGACGTTATGACTAGTATCATGAAGGTGGCAATCCCAATTATTAAATTGTTCACTAAGTATGCCATTACTTGGGAGATCGCGTTTTCTTTTTAAATTATTTTATCACTCCCTTCAGCCGTATTTATAATCTTTTATCATTATAAATAACACGAAAAGTTAATAAATGATTAATGTGGACGATTGTCGATGAATTTTACGGTTGACAAAATAATAAAGAGGGAGCCCCTTACGATAAGTGAAAACGCGAGGATAAAAGATGCGGTGGATATAATGAGTAGGGAGAATGTGGGTATATTGGTCATTGTCAACAACGCTGGTAAGCCAGTGGGCGTCATTTCTGAGAGGGACGTAATTAGGGCCTTGGCCCAGGGCAAGGACTTGAGTGCTAGGGTTACGGAGGTTGGCACTGTCGGCCACCTGGTAACGGTAAGTCCAAGTGACAGCATCTACAAGGCTGCCCTGTTAATGAATGAGCATAAGATAAGGCACCTAGTGGTCATGGATGGCGATAAACTACGCGGGGTCATATCCATTAGGGACATAATTAGTGAGGAAAGGGTTGTCTCGAGACTTGCCGAACTAGCCGAGGCCAAGCCTTCGGAGACCGAGATTAGTGGTGCTGATTGAAAAAGCTTAAATTAATGAATAATTGTTAAAAATTGATGGGTTTTCTCAGGAGGTGAGATGAGAGAGTTTAAGTCAAAGGTTGAAGAGCTGTATGGCGATTTCCTGAGGGAGATTAGGGAGATTGAAAGTAAATGGCAAAGGGAGTGGTATGGGAGGGGCATCTTCAATGCCGACCCAAGGCCAGGTAAGCCCAAGTACTTCATAACGGTGCCCTACCCATACGTATCGGGCTCGCCGCACATAGGCCATGGCAGGACATTCACGATAGGCGACATAGTGGCCAGGTACAAGAGGGCCAGGGGGTTCAATGTATTATTCCCAATAGCCTGGCACATAACCGGTACGCCGATACAGTCCGTGGCCGATAGGATAATGAAGGGGGACCCGGAGGATATAGAGCTTTATTCCTGGTACGTGAGCCTATACGTCGATGACCCGGGCAGGGTTAAGGAAATACTGAGCACCTTCACGAACCCCTGGAACATAGCCCACTTCTTCGCCTCGGTCTACACGAGGGACTTCATGTCCATGGGCTACTCAATGGACTTCAGGAGGCAGTTCACCACCGGCGACCCCGACTATAACGCATTCATTATTTGGCAGTACTACAGACTGAGGGAGGCTGGTTATATAACACAGGGTAGCCACGTGGTGCTTTACTCACCTGCCGAGAACCAGGCGGTGGGTGAGCACGATATTAAGGGCGGTGATGAAATAACCATAGACATATTGGAATTCAACCTAGTGAAGTTCAGGCTTGAGAACTCCAGCGAGTACTTAGTAGCGGCCACCCTAAGGCCCGAGACAATCTACGGAATCACAAACGTGTGGGTTCACCCAAACATTGAGTACGTGATTGCCGAGGTAAATGGGGAGAGATGGGTAATATCGAAGCCGGCGGCGTGGAAGCTCAGTTACCAGGGATATGACGTTAGGGTCGTTGGCTCCGTACGTGGTGAGGAATTGATCGGCAAGTACGTAATTACCCCACTCATTGGCAGGAGGGTTCCGGTACTACCCGCGGGCTTCATTGACGAGAACACGGGTACGGGCATCGTCTATAGCGTGCCGGCCCACGCACCCTACGATTACGTGGCCCTCATGGACCTTAAGAAGGACGAAAAGACGCTGAGTAGGTACGGCATTAAGGATGTTGTGGAGTCCATAGAGCCCATAAGCATAATCAAACTGCCCAACTACGGCAAGTACCCCGCCAAGGAAGTTGTTGAGAAACTAGGCATTAGGGACCAGGGCGATAGGGAGAAGCTTGATGAGGCAACCAGGATTGTGTATAGGGAGGAGTTCTACAACGGGGTCATGAGGGAGAACACGTTATTTCCGGGACTAGGCGTTGGCGAGGCTAGGGAGATGACGATAAAGGCGTTGAATGAGCAGGGCGCGTGGGGTAGAATGTATGAGTTGGAGCCGAGGAACGTATTCACGAGGAGCGGCAACCCAGTGATTGCGGCCGTTATCAAGGACCAGTGGTTCCTAAATTATGGGAATCCCGAGTGGAAGGCAAATGCCTTCAAGTGCCTCAACTCAATGAGGATAATACCCGAGAAGTACAGGAAGAACTTCGAGGACGTATTCAACTGGCTATCCATGAGGCCGTGCGCCAGGAAGAGGGGGCTCGGAACAAGGCTGCCCTGGGACCCTGACTGGATCATCGAGTCCCTGAGCGACTCAACAATCTACATGGCCTACTACACGATTGCCCATAAGGTTAGGTCCAGCGGCCTTGACAAGAAGCTTGGGGAGTTCGCGGGTAGGGTCATAGGTAGTAGGGGCGGTGATAGGGAGGCGCTGGACGCAATAATGATGTTCTTCAACTACGTATTCCTGGGCGAGGGAGACCCAGGCCAGGTGGCTAGGGTTTTCGGCGTTAGTAAGGAGTTAATTGAGGACTTGAGGAACGAATTTGACTATTGGTACCCAGTGGATGAGAGGCACAGCGCCCCCGACCTAATAAGCAGCCACCTGAGCTTCTTCATATTCCACCACGTGGCCCTGTTCCCAGAGAAGTACTGGCCAAGGGCAATAACGCTTAATGAGTACGTCATTAGGGAGGGCATGAAAATGAGTAGGTCACTGGGTAACGTACTCCCGCTACCCTACATACCGAGGAAGTACGGCGCGGACTTGGCCAGGCTCTACCTGGCCTCGGCCACGGACCTGGACTCAACGCTCGACTGGAGGGAGGATGACGTCGCAAGCACGGCCAGTAGGCTCGTTAGGTTCTGGAACCTGGCAAATGAAGTCATTAAGGATGGGAAGCCCCAGGCCAATGTGGATGTTGGTAATGCATCATTAATAACGCAGTGGGTCATCTCCAAGGTCAATAGGGCAATACGTGACTCAACCATAGACATGGACAATGAGAATATTAGGGGATACACACTTAAGGCGTTCTTCGACCTATTATCATCGGTTGAGAAGTACATAGAGATGGCGAATGTGATAAACATAGACAGGAACGAGGTCAAGTGGGCCCTGTGGTACGTCCTGGAGCGCTGGGTCAAGCTGCTACAGCCCGTGATGCCCCACATTGCCGAGGAGCTTTGGCATAGGATGGGTAATAACACGTTCGTGTCCCTGGAGCCCTGGCCCGATTATGACGAGAAGTTAATAAATGATGAATTGGACACGGCCCTCGACCTTGTCGAGAGGGCCATAGAGGATATCCAGGAAATACTCAAGGTCACAAGGATAACACCCAAGGCGGTGCACCTATACGTGGGACCACCAAGTGAGTATTACCAAATCGCGGGCGAGGCCATTAGGCTCATTAACGAGGGCAAGACCATGGGCGAGGCGGTGAGGGCGATAGTGAATAAGCCGGAGTATAGGCGCATGGCCGATAAGGTGGCCAACATAGTCTCTAAGGTCATCGATGGGTCAATACCGAGGAGGATAGTAAGTAGGGAAATGGAGCTGAGGGTCTTCAGGGAATTGAGCAACTACATTAGGTCCAGGATAGGCGCTGAGGTGATCGTCCAGGACGCGGCAAGCCCAACCTACGACCCAGGGAATAGGGCCAGGAACTCGCTGCCGGGTAGGCCCGCCATATACGTGGAGGCCCTGAAGGAAGATTAAGGATTGAAGGGGGTGTCGAGCGGGCAGCCGCCTC
>DAXY01000069.1:0-10238 GCA_002506645.1 Vulcanisaeta distributa
GAGGTCATTAAGGAATCAATCATTAGGGAGCAGGAGACCAAGGCCGTCTAGCGCATTTAACGTGAAATGTGAAATGTAAAAGGTTATTTATCCCGAACCCTCCTAATCCGCTGTGGATCGTAAGGTAATAGCCGTTGGCGCAGAGGCCGTACTTTACCTAGAGGATTGGTTGGGCCTAACCGTACTCGTTAAGGAGCGAGTTCCAAAGGGCTATAGGAGGGTTGAGTTCGATAATTACATACGTAGGCTTAGGACAATCAATGAGGCGAGGGCCATGATCAAGGCCAGGGAATTGGGGATACCAGTCCCTAGGGTTTATGATGTCGACGTCATAAACACTAGGATTAGGATGGAGTACCTAAGCGGTGTACCATTGGTTAAGTTGATAATGGGCAATGCAGCTCTCGACAATGAGGTTATTAATTACGTAAGGATAATGGGCAATTACGTAGGTACACTACATAGGAGTGGTATAGTGCATGGTGACCCAACACCGGCCAACGCATTAATAGTCGGCGATAGGCTATACCTCATAGACTTCGGCCTGTCCGAAATCCTCGGTAGGGCACCCACAGTCCAGGACATTAGGATATTGTATAGGCTGGCCCTCGACCTCAACGTTACCTTAAGATCTTTCGAAGCCCTACGTAAGGACCAGAGTAAGTCCTTATTCACGGAATTCCTAAGTGGGTACAGAAGTGCCGTGGGGCCCGAGTTGGCGAGTAGGGCCGAGTCCCTCGTTAATAGGATCAGGAGAATGGTTAGGTATGCCGTTAGGTAATTAGAATTAAGCTTTAAAAACCACAACTGATATCGCTAGGCGTGCCCCACCGTAGTAGGCATAAGCACGGTAGGAGCGGTAGCACGAGGCCCGTGTCTAAGGCAACGCCTTCATGGGTATCATACACGCAGGAGGAGGTTGAACAATTAGTCATTGAGTTGGCCAAGAGGGGTTTCTCACCGTCGATGATAGGCATCATACTTAGGGACCAATACGGCATACCACTTGTTAAGCCAATACTTGGTAAGAGCATTACCGAGGTCCTGCAGGAGCATGGATTAGCGCCGCAGATACCTGAGGATCTAATGAACCTAATTAGGAGGGCCGTGAAGATTAGGAAGCACCTCGAGGAACACCCAAAGGACTTGAGCGCCAGGAGGGGCCTTAACCTAGTTGAGTCCAAGATATATAGGTTGGTTAAGTACTATAAGCGTGTTGGTAAGTTGCCGCAAGACTTCACGTACACGCCCGAGGCATTCTCCATGCTCACGTAATGCCTAATCGAGCGGCACCACCTCAGCGAGTACGTAACTCTCATTATCGCATTTAATGCGTCCCGTCTCCTTAATAATCCTCACCTTCGTGCCCTCCCTAAGCACGTTATCGCTGGGTACGTACCTCCTGGCATCGTTACAGGCAATTAACGACCTCTCGTAAGTAATGACTACCCCCTCAATGAATAGTTTTGCCGGTATTGGAATGATTATTGGAAGCTCCTCAGCGATTATAGGCACCATGTCCTCGCCCGTCAAAAGGCACTTATTGGGCTGTGGCAGCCCAACGTGCTTTACCTCAACGATCTTGTAAACCCTGCCGGGCCTAAGCCTGGCCACGCAAATACCGAACAACTTACACTGCCTGCACTCATTTGGTATTGAATATAGCCTAAAGGTCTTCCCAACAATGGCCTGTTCCCTCCCAATTAACGTCATCACCCTCTTACCCACCATCACGACTCGCCCACCAGCACGTTTCTCCTAATGAAGTCCAGGTTAAGCAGTAGGGCCTTTAATAAGTCCTCAACCTGCCTCAGGTCATCAAGGCTTATTAACGAGGCCGGCGTGTGTATGTACCTAGCTGGGGTCGAAATTACCAATGACGGAACGCCAGCGCCGTAAGTATGTATCGCACCGGCGTCTGTACCGCCGTATGGATTAACCTGTACCTGGTACCTAACGTTGTTTCCCTCAGCAAGCTCAATGGCTGTGGATAATAGCCTTGGGTTGGCAATCATTGATTTATCGAATGCCCTGATCGCGGCCCCACCACCAATCCTCGTTATCCAAACATCCTCACCACTCGTTGGTACATCGGCCGCCACGGTAGTCTCCACAATAAATGCTATGTGTGGATTAACCTGATTAACCACCGCATTAATACCCCTGAGCCCAACCTCCTCCTGGGTATTCCACGCGAAGTATAGCGACGCATCACCACTCACCTTACTCCTAACGTCCTTAAGCACGTCAATGAGTACCGTACAACCAACCCTATTATCGAAGGCCTTACCAATGGCTATGTAGCCCCTCTGCCTGAAACTACCAACGAACGTGCCTGGGGTACCAGGCATTACGCCATTCTTCAGGGCCTCATCCCTACTGCTAAAGCCTGCATCAACGTACAACTCCTCAAACCTCGACGGCGGCTTCTCCCTACGTAGGTGCGGTGGGTCAATACCAACGACGCCAACCACATCGCCATTCCTGCCCATGAGCACTAATTCCCTGTCGAGGAGTGTCCAGGGATCTAAGCCGCCGATGGGTATTATCCTTAGGAAGCCCCTCTGGTCAATGTGCGATACCATTACGCCAACCTCATCCATGTGGGCGCTGATTAGGACCCTAAATGGCCCATTTCCAACCCTGGCAATTAGGTTGCCCAGGTTATCAACCTTGACCTCATCCACGTAATTACTCACGATGCTCCTAATCACCCTCCTAACCCTATCCTCAAAACCCGATGGTCCGATCTCAGTCGATAACTTGCTCAATAATTCAATATCCATACAAGGTGCGGGATTGCCTAGGCTTAAAAATCTTGAACCATCGTTAAGCTAGGTTGTAGTTCTTACCCGCAGTCACAATATCGAGCCCCAAGTCGGTCTTCCTGATAGAGTCCCACTTGCTCGATAGCTTAAACATGGCCCTGATGGCATCTACGTTCTCAGGAACTACGATGCTCTCCTGATGAACCCCCTGCATTAGGAATAGTTCGTTTTGAAATACCGTTATTGAGTCCTCTATTACCGCATTCTCCATGACATCCCCCCTGAGCCTACCCATGTCCCTGGCCCACTCAATTATTTGGGCGAGGGACTCGAACTTCCTTGATGCTGAATTGAACAGTAAGATCCTGGGCGTCTCCTCAAGGACCTTAACAACCTCGCCCCTACTCACCTGCCCATCAAACTCTAGATTAACCATGTGTAGGTGCATCATCGTTGTTGGTACGGCAACTGCCATGGTGACTATGTCTATTGTCGGTATTACGGTCTGGACGTCGGGTCCGTGGTGGCTGGGCACGGTCGCTGGGTTGAACACGACGTCGTTGATGGGGCCCTTCTTAAACTCCCTAGGATCGGCGCCCCTCCTCACTATGTACGCCCTAACCCTCCTCACTCTATAACCGTGGATTAGGAACGCGCTTATTAACCTCGATAGAGCCGTCGTATTGCAACTAACGACCCTAACGAACCTCTTACCAACGGCCATGTCGTAGTTGGCGAGTGCGTTGAAGCTCACCTCGGCAACATCGGCCTCCTCACCGCCCTGGAATATGGCCCTCAACCCCATTGGCTCGTAAATCCTAGCCCTATTTTCCGCGCCCACGCCGTCTGGAGTGGCGTCAATGACTACGTCAACGTTTTTAACGAGGTCATTGACGGTGCCGGAGACCTTAATCCCAGCCCTCTCAAACTTACCAATTCTATCCTCATAGGTGTATATCTTAATACCCTTATTAATGGCGACCTCGCTCTCGTAGTCGGGCGTCTGTTTTATCACGCCGACAAGTTCCATGTCATCCATCCTCATTATGGCGTCGGCAACCCTCTTCCCAATGGTTCCGTAGCCCATTACGCCTACCCTAATGGTCATGGCTCACACCCAGAACCTTAATTTGGAGAGTTCAAGGGCCTTAATGCCGGGTAGGCGTGGGTCTGCTAGGAATTGAATGAAGGCCCTACCGCCGGTGGATACGTGGCTTATCCTCCCCATTAGCCCGAATTTCCTGGCAGACATTATGGTGTGACCACCACCAATTACCGTAAACTGGGCATTATCAACCATCGCCCTCATCACCTCCCTAGTGCCTATGGCAAACTTATCGACCTCAACCAAGCCGAGTGGCCCAGTCATTATTACTATGTCCGCCGTCGCCACGTACTTATTGAACAATTCAATTGTTTGAGGCCCTATGTCAAGCATTGACTGGGCATTGCCTGGATCAACTACCTTACCATCCGATTGAACGGCATCCACTGGAAGCACTATTTTATCGCTGAAGGACTTCATAAGCTCCATTGCGTCATTAACCGTGCCCTGGTCAACCTTGACATTACTGAGTAATTTATTATTGCCGTATTTCAGGGCTAGGAATAATTGACCAACCAATCCACCAATCAGTACCTTACCAACCAAGTTCTTACTTAGTAACGCCTTGATTGCCCTAATGGTTTCGGGAACCTTCGCACCACCGGCAATCAACACCGTCAATACGCCCCTAGTGTTAAGCACCTTACCCAATGCTTTGACCTCGCTCTCCATTATCAACCCCATGCAGCTGGGCAACGTGTACGGGAACCCAACGATGCTCGGCTGCGACCTATGCGCCGTGGCGAAGGCGTCTAGGATGAAGTAATTAAATAAGGGTGCCAACCTCCTCACTAGGTACGTGCTTGCCAGCTTCTCCGGCTCCCCCTCAATAAGCTCCTCACTAACAAACCTGAGGTTGTCGAGCATTAAAACCTCGCCAGATCCTAACCTACTTATTTCCTCACGCGCCCTGGGCCCAACTACGTCATCTACGAAATGAACGTCAGCACCTAGGTACTTACTAAGCACCTTTGCGTGGGTCTCGAGGGATACGAACTCGGGGTCACCAGGCCTACCCTGGTGCGTTATTACAACGACTGGAAGGCCTAAATCAATGAGGTACTTAATGGTCCTTGAGTGGGCCTCAATCCTATACTCATCAAGTATTTCACCGGACTCCTTGTTTATTGGCACGTTCATGTCAACCCTGACCAAGACCCTACCCCTGCTGCATAGGTTTATTGTTGGGAGTGAACTGGGTATACTGAGTAAACTCATACCACCTAGATATGATTGGGTGTTATATTTAAAATTTTCCTACCATAGTAATAATTATAATTATCAATAATTTACAAATCAACGGAGAAGGCAAGATTTTTAATCCGAGGAGGACTATGTATGTGAGAACATGATAAGCGATTACATGAAGGGAGGGTTTAAGCTTGTGGTTGAGAGAAATAGATTGAAGGCAATTAATGACTCAATAAGAGCAATAGAGGAGGAGTTCGGCGTTAACATAATCATTGATAATGACAAGGGCGAGGTTACTATAATGCCGGGCAATAATACGAGTTTTGATCAGTTGATTAAGGCGAAGAATATAGTCGAGGCTATATCATACGGCTTTGACTATAACGATGCCCAGAACCTTAGGAGTGATGATTATACCCTGGAAATAATCGACCTAAGGGACTACGTTGATAAGAATAAGGCGAACCACATTAGTAGGATTAAGGCTAGGATCATTGGCGAGGATGGCAGGGCCAAGAGGGTCCTCCAGGAGTTGACGGACACAAATATCGTGATTGGTGATAGGTACGTAGCAATACTCGGTCCTTACGAGAATGTTAAGGTGGCCAGAGAGGCAATTGAGATGTTAATACGCGGTAGGCAGCATGCCACGGTTTATAAGTGGATACAGAATTGGAGGAGGGAGAGTAGGTATAGGGAGTTGATGGAGAGGTTAAGCAGGACTTACTACGAGGAGGGTGAGGGCTGAGTAGTAGTCGTTGTTTCCGCGACCTCGACCTTCTCAAGGGCCTGCCTAACCTCACCACCGGTTGGATACCTCAGCACCTTTATCCTAAAGACCTCAACCTTCCTTAGTGGGTATATCTTCTTACCAACGGCAAATAGTTGATTACTGATATCGCCAAACACCGCGGCCTTTACGAAACCATTGAAATCCACCTTACTCGCAAACTCGCTTAAGGCCTTCGAGAACTCCCTCCTTATAGCCCTCTTCTGGCTTGACTTACACCTGGTAGGTGTCATGGCGAGTATGGTGACCCTCAGCAGCGCATTATCCGTGGTGTTTATGTCCTGGATCAACTGTATGAGGCTTGAACCCCTCCTAATTAGGCTCTTTACGTAGTCCCTGGTTAAATCCATGCCCTTAAACCTCGTGTAAGCCCTCTCACCCTCAACCCTATCTATTTGGAACTTAAGTTTTATATGTAGGTGGCTTAAGTCCCTGGTTATGTCAAATAACGTAACCTCCACCGACCTACCAATGAGCGCGTTTGGTTCGTTGGCCGGTACGTCACCGATCTCTAAGCCATTAAATAATGCCGGCGCATACACCGTATACCACTTCTTAATCATCCACTTACCTGTCTTAACCTGCCTTTGCTCGGACACGTTGATCTCGCCGATAATCACAGCCCCATTTTTATATTTTACTGAGGGAGTTCATGATTACCCTCAGGCTTCTAATGAAGTCATCAATCGTATTATAGACACTTAGTAATTTAGTACTATCGATGTTATACGTTACCTCGTAGACCAACCTATCGTCCACACACCTAATCGTTGTGTATATCCCCGGCGGTAGTTCCTTCTCATCGGGTAATAACGATAATTCAGCCACTCGGCAATTCCCGCCTGTCCCCATTGTTATTTCTAAAATGACCCTGCCCCTAACGATCATGGGTTAACCCCTTAACCGCTATTGAATAATTGCCGCGTTTAAACACTAGGTCCGCCTCTGGATTGCCTCCATTAAACATGCACATTAATTGCATGGGCTCGTTCTCTACAGAGAAGGTCTTGTTTTTACCCTCGGTTTTGAAGCTCATTATTGAGCATAACCTATCGACTAGGGTTAGTAATTGGTAACCCTGCCTAATGGTTAAATTATCCCTATCTAGTTGGCCCATGAGTTCGTTAATCACGGCCACATACCTACTGATTAGGTTGTCCAGGTCCTTAACGCCCTGCGGGTTGATTATTGGGTTCATCAAACCACCTGCGTACTCCCAAAGCACTAACTGGGATTCTACCGCGAGTACTGACTCTAGTACGTCCACGTCCGTGTTGACCCACCTCCTATTCATGAGGATGAGCTTATCGAGGTAATCACCCCTAAAGCCTGCCCTCAGCATGAAGTCGCCGATGTACCTCAGCATCGTCATTACCTCATCCTCACTGAGGTCCTTATACGTGGCATCAGCCCTCTTGGTTATGGACCTCACGAAGTTCCTAGCCTCAGCCTCATTACCCGTTATGCCGGGTATTGCTGGCGATACTGAGCGAGACAACGATGTACTCAGTGGCAGCCTAAGTATGCCAGGTAATGCTGGGTAGTTAATGGGTTCTGTGTTTAACCAACCGTTAAATAGTGAGATTTCGTAATCAGGTATTGAGGAGAATTCATAAACAACGGCAGCCTCTATAAACCTCATGGACTCTTGCCCCAACTCGTCATTCAATAACTGCCACATGGATTGGGGTATCGAATCAGCAACTTCAAGGGAAGCATCGGCATTGACCCAATCAACATCCTCCCTACTAATTATGAGCACCCTCTTCCCATTAATTGAGTTTACAATGTCATTAAGCCCAAGGACCGTGGGAGGCTCAATAAGCAGTATTGAACCGTACCTACTTACCACATCCCTCAACTCATTTAGGGAATCCAATGTTAGTAACGTTATGTGGGTTAGCAAACCCCTCTTAAATCGCTCCATCAGTAATGCTATGGCTGGAAAAATGATGTTGGGAAATGGCGGTACAATAATGAGTAGGTTATCTAATGAGTTAATGATGGAGTCCAGGACAGACTTATTCCTCGGTCTCACGTATTTATGGCGCGTTAAATACTTATTAATGATTACTTAAGCAATGAGTCGATAAATACAATAAGATGCAGAATTTATTATTTAGGAGGATTATGCATAAACCGCCGTGTTCTTTGCAAGCTTTATCTTGAGCCAATCCTTAACATCCATCTTGAAACTATTCTCAATCTTATCCCTATGGAAGTTATTCATTGTGCAGAAGGGTATTATCCTACCATCCGGCGTTGCGTAGTGTATATCGCACCTCTGGACCCTCTGCACGTCGAAGTTGAACACGTCCATGAAGTGCATTATCCCAAGGCCGATTACATTAAACATTACCCGGCCCAGGGATTCATAGTCCTTCTTTATTAGGAAGTTGGCGAGTACGTTCCTAAAGCCCCTGTGCTTGACGTACCTAAGCAACTTAAGGGTCTCCACTGCGGCTATGCCCCTCCAAACACCGCCCCTAACCGCCTTGCTGTGTAGGTCCCACACGGCCTTCTCGAAACCATCAACATCAACAACCTTCGTTATTGGGAGCACCTCCTTAGTATCCTCATCGTAGTAAATGAATGTTGATGCACCGCACACCGGGTTATTACCAAACAGCGGCTTTGGACTGCCCGTTACCGCCTCAATAAGCTTTCCAATGGCCACAGGCCAATTAACCGGTCTCCAATCCCACTTACTTATTCTACCACCGGTCTGCTTCTCAATCTCATTTATTACGTCAGGTATTGTTATCCTGAACTGCCTAATCTCCTCGGGACTGTACTCCCTGGCCCTGCCTGAGAAGGAAACTGGCTGTATATTGATCCACCTAACCACGTCCCTATTCTCAATGGCGAAATCTATTATCTTGCCGATATCCTTATCGTTGTAGTTCCTGGCCATGGTGACGACGAGGACGACGGATCTATGGCCGAGCTTCCTGGCATTCTCAATGACCTTCTTCCTAACGGCCACGTACGCCCTGGGGTCATAAAGCCTATGTCTCCAAACACCCTGGTTATTGGGGTCTATGGTATCGAACTGTAGGTATATGGTCGACATACCCGCGTCCAAGAGCTTCTTATAGAAATCAATGTCATTGGCAAGCCTAATACCGTTTGTGTTCACCTCAATGTGGTCAAACCCGAGCGCCTTAGCCATCCTAATGATCTCCGGCAGGTCATTCCTCAGGGTTGGTTCGCCACCACTAAGCTGTAGTGCATTGGGTGCCCAGGGCTTCTGAGCCCTGAGTGTCCTGAGCATGTACTCGATCTGCTCAAGTGTTGGTTCGTACACATAACCTGCGGCATAGGCATTTGCGAAACACACCGGACATTTCATATTGCACCTATTCGTGACGTCGATTATGGCTAGTACCGTATTTGTCTTATGGACCGGGCATAACCCACACCCCTGTGGGCAACTGCCTGCCGCTAAGTAGTAGTTTAGGTCCGTGTTTGGGTTTGCTGTTCCTTTACCAATGTACTCAGGAGCGTCCCACTGTAGGAAGTAGTAATAGAGCTCGGCATCACCCCAGTAGAGGTCCCTAAACGTCCCATGCTCCGGGCAGGTCTTCTTCAGCCATATTGCCCCATCCTCCTCATAAACAACCATCGGTATTTGCCTACTACAGACTGGGCATACCGACACTGAGACCTTAATAACCCTCACGTGATCCGGCAAACCGAATTGTCTCTTCCACATTCTCTGTAGTGTCTCGTTCTCGAGGGCGTTCTTATAGTGCCTTGGTAATTTAAACCTGCCTAAATCCACGAGGGGCTTCCTCGGCCTTTGCGCCTCTATCAATTCCGTCTTAGCCGCAACCACCTGAACCATTGCGTAACCTGGGGGTTAATTCTTTAAAAGCTTTGTCATCAATTGATACTCTCAGTAGTGTTATATGAGTATTGAGAAGAGACTTCAGGACCTGGCGAGGTTCATCGGGTTAACGAGTTACGACATAAAGGCGTACATAGCCCTTGTGGAGAACGGCCCATTAACCGCGAGGGATGTTGCGATAAAGGCCAATGTACCATCATCGAAGGTATACTCGGTACTTCATAAACTTTATAGGCTTGGTTACGTCGAGATCGATGATAGGAGGAGGCCTGAATTATTCTACGCGGTGTCCCCAACGGACATATTCAATAGGCTTGTGCAGAGGTTCTCGGATTACGTAAACTCAATAAGGCCATTGATAGACTCGCTGCAATTAATGTATGAATCCGCCTACAGGGGCAAGGTGGCTGCCCAGAGCGAGCTCCTCTACGTCGTTAGGGGTCTGGATAGCACTAAGGAGTTGATAATGAAGTCCATGGGTTATGGTAACTTGGACGCTGCAACGCCGTACCTTGAGCTACTTGATCACAGGGT
>DAXY01000069.1:10273-21302 GCA_002506645.1 Vulcanisaeta distributa
TGAGCCACGTTAGGGACTTACCACCCAGGATACACATTAGGGTTAGGGATAAGTTATTCGGTGGCGGCTTCATTGGTGTTGGTGGTGTGGTGCTCATAATTAAGCATGGTAGTGATTACATAAGCCTATACTCAAGGCAGGACTACATAATTGATATTGCAAAGACGTACTTCAATAACCTCTGGAGCGATGCTGAGGTGATCCAGCGATAATTACCTACTCAATTATTGGATTGCCCCTCTCATCCCTCCTAACCTTCCTCCTTGGGTATATGGCGTCGGTGGGTCCTTTACTAAATATCTCTAGGTACTTCCTAAGGACCTTCGGTATTACCACGGTTCCATCGGGCTCTTGATAATTCTCGAGTATCGCAGTTATGGCCCTGGTACTGGCTATTGCCGTTGAATTCAGAGTGTGGACGAACTCTCTCCTCATATCCTTTCTAAGGACCCTAATCCCAAGCTTTGCCGATTGCCAATCAGTGCAGTTGCTGCAGGAAACCATCTCCCTATACATTCCCTGGGCAGGCATCCAAACCTCAAGGTCGTATTGCTTAGCCGCGCACCTACCCATGTCGTGGGCGCAGAGCAGTACCACCCTATACGGTAGGCCAAGGCCTTGCCAAAGCTCCTCAGCGTTCCTTATCAACTCCTCATGCCATTTCCAGCTATCCTCAGGCAATGAGAATACGAACTGCTCAACCTTATGAAACTGGTGAACCCTGAAAATCCCCTTCATATCCCTATTACCTGCGCTGGCCTCTCTCCTGAAGCTCGGCGATACGCCAACGAATAATAGAGGTAGTTGATCCTCGAGAAGCTCGGTACGCCTTAGGTAAGCCGCTATTGGGTGCTCAGCCGTGCCGATTAGGTATAGGTCCTCATTCTCCACCTTATACACCATGTCCTTAAATGTTTCCATGTCCAAGACCTCCGAGAGAACCTCGTACTTCAACATGTACGGGGGCAACATAAGCCTAAAGCCCTTCTTTGTCAAGTGGTCTATGGCGTAGGCTATTAATGCCATGTCGAGCATTACCAAGTCATCAAATAGGTAGTAGAACCTTGACCCAGCCACCTCCCCCGCCTTAATGGTATCGCCCATGCCGAGCACTAACTCGAGCATGTCGGCATGGCCTATGGGCATCCAATCAATGACTTCGTAAGGTACGTTAAAGCCGAAGCGCTCCGTCTGGTCCTTAAACTCCTTAATATGCCCAACCCAGACCTTGGGTGTTCCGTAGAACCTTATTGGTATTGCATCGACACCCTCGGGGCAGTTGTAGGGCACGCTCTCATGGACGAGATTCGGTATTGACCTGAGAACCCTCTCCCTCTCCCTCTCGATGGTCTCCAACTCCTCCTCCCTCCTCTGAATCTCGCTCAGTAATTCCTTAGCCTCCATTATCTTCTTCTCCCTATCCGCACCACTCAATTTGCTAATCTCCTTGGTGAGTACGTTATGCCTATGCCTCAACTTATCAATCTCGGCTTTGAGACTCCTCCATCTATTATCTAACTCAACAAACTTATCAACAACGCCCGCGTCCATCCTCCTCTTCCTAAGCGAGTCCCTGACAACGTCCGGGTTATTCCTCAATGCATCCAGTAAGCTCCAGCTCATTACGGTTCTGGGATACGCATAATTATTAAATTTTAACTGAAAATCTCAGCCAGCCTGAGTATTAAGTCCCACTGCCTATCTATCTTCTCCTCCATGGCCTTGATATCCTCAGGCTTGAGGTGAGCGAACCTACCCTGTATCTTTAGGTACTCCTCAAGCGGCCTTCTCCTTGACCTATCCTTATATGGAATGCTCGGTGGACTAATCGATAACCTGCCCTGGTTATACTCCCAAAGTATCCAGGCGCCGGTCTCAACGGCTAGCCTAGCTGCCCTAATGGTGTATGCGTCATCCATCTTCCAGCCAGGTGGGCATGGCGCATGTAGATGTATGAACTTAAATCCCCTCACCTGCACGGCCCTCCTGACCTTGTCGATGAAGTCCATTGGGTAGGCAATGCTTGCCGTGGCCACGTAAGGCACCTTGTGCATAAGCATTATTAGCGCCACGTCCTTCCTATCCTCAGCCTTACCCCTGGGTGAGGTCGTCGTCCACGCCATCCAGGGCGTTGTACCGCTCGCCTGTATCCCCGTGTTCATGTATGCCTCGTTATCGGCCATTATATATAGTATGTCCTCATTCCTATATGCTGCACCGCTTAATGTAGCGAAGCCTATGTCCGCGGTAGCACCGTCACCAGCCCAAACAACTATTGGCCCATCAATGCCCCTCTGCCTAATCGCCCTAGCTAAGCCGCTGGCAACTGCCGGGCTTGACGCGAATGGTACGTGAAGTACTGGGAATGTGTATGCCGTATGCGGCGCAGTGCCCGGTATCACACTCGAGCAACCAGCCGGTATCACCATGGCTAGCTTACCATCGAGCGCCATGGCTAATTGCCTCATGCCCACCTGCAGTGGGCAGCCGGGGCATGCTGCCGTGCCTGGCATTATGAACTTAGTCCTACCGTACTTATGTAATTCATTCATCGTGACCATGCCCATCACCCCTCAACCCTCGGTATGTACCAATACTTCCTGATCCTCACCAAGCCCTCACGCTCAACCCTATCAATGAACTCGCTCATTATAACCTTGAACTCATCAGCCGAAACGTCAAATCCGCCAATCCCCGCCAACACCCCCTCGAATGAGGTGTTGCTTGGTACGAAGCCGCTCACCTCACTGGCCAGTATACCGCCCATGCCCGTCGAGTAATCCCTATCGAATACCACCACTCCCTTCATGCCATTAACCCAACCCATTATGTCCTCCTCTGGGAACGGCCTGATGTACCTAATCCTCAATAGCCCAATTGGATACCCCTCATCCCTGAGCCTATCAATCGCATTCATTATATCCCCACTCCACGCACCCATTGATATTGCCAGGTACTTGGCATCACTGCACCTGTAGCACTCGGTTAATGGGCCGTACTTCCTACCCGTTAATTTACCGTACTCGTCATAGACCTCGGCAATTACCTTCTTCGCCGATTCCATGGACTCATCCATATACTTCTTAAGCAGTGCGTGGTAAACATCGTTCTTTGGTAAATTACCCATTGTGATTGGTTCACCGCCAGGTTCAATGGCGTACGGCATCCTCGGGTTCCTTGGTGGTAACCAGGCATCCACATCCTCCTGTGATGGTATATCAAGGGGTTCGGCCGTGTGACTTAGTATGAACCCATCAAGCCCAATAGCCACTGGTAGTAGTACCCTCTCATCCTCGCTTATCCTGAACGCCGTCAGCGTCATGTCGAAGGCCTCCTGCACATTCTGAGCCATGCCGATTATCCAACCACTATCCCTAATGGCCAGCAGGTCCGTGTGCTCGTCATGTATGTTCCACGGTGGTCCAACAACCCTAGTGACCACGGCCATCACGAGGGGTACCCTCGAGGCTGCCGCCCACCAAAGCATTTCATACATGTAAAATAGGCCGTGACTTGAGGTTGCGGTGAATGCCCTGGCGCCGCCTGCGGCGGCGCCGTACACGGAGGCCAACGCCGCAAACTCACTCTCAACCCTTATATAATCCGCCTTTAACTCGCCCTTTTCAATCATCTCACTAAGCCTTTCAACAATTAATGTCTGCGGCGTTATTGGATATGCCGAAATCACGTTAACCCTCGCTAACTTAACGGCCTCAGCAACCGCGTGATCACCGACTAAGACCTTCCTGACCTGTCTCGCGAGGGATATCTGCCTATTCATTCACACCACCCCCTCCTTAACCATGTCAATAGCCTTCACCGGGCAAACATCGGCGCATATTCCGCAGCCCTTGCAGTAATCATAGTTTATCCTCACGTTCTTGTCCTCCAGCCAGTCAATGACGTTCTCGGGACAGTATAGCCAGCACAAACCGCACTTTGTGCACTTGGAGTAGTTAATGACGGGCCTATACACGCGCCAGGTGCCTGTCCTACCACCTGCGCCCTCGGCAGGTGTTGAGAGCAGGAGACCCCTTATCTTCTCGGCAATGCTCATCTCACACACCCCTGACTAACTCATAGCCCATCTTAACGGCCTCCGCATTCAATTTGACCAGGCTCTCCCTACCCACGAACTCAGGTAATGAGGCAATTATCGAGTCGAGACTAACGACGTTGGTCACCCTCGCGACAGCGCCAAGTAATGGCGTACTCACTATGTGCCAACCGGCTATCACAAGCCTAAGCTTCTCACTTATTGAGGTTGCATCAACGTAATAAGTCCTATACCCAGTCCTTATTGGTGTTGGTGAGTTAACGATTATTACGGAGTCCCTACTCTTCATAAGCTCATCCACATTGACTAGATCGAGGACACTTGAAGTCAGTACGATCAATACATCGGCCCTCCTCACATTACTGTGGAGCGATATTGGCTTGTCAGCGATCCTAGCGTATGACTTAACAACAGCGCCCCTACGCTCAGCACCAAACTCGGGAATCGCCTGGCCCCACTTACCATCCTTAAGCGCGGCAGATACTAGGATCCTAGCGGCAGTGACACCGCCCTGCCCGCCCCTACCGAGTATTATAAATTCAGTCACCTCTGCCATATTACTCATGAACCGTAGGCGCTGGGGTTTTATAAACGCTTCTGGTAGATTATTTATCTCTAAATGGTAAAAATAGTTAAATATAAACCCATAGGGCCACTGAAATGACTTAATAAATAAGTTATGGAATACATAAAATCGATTGCCGCATACCATAAAGACATGCCTAAATTGATATAATGATATCGTCCATGTATTTTACCGTTAGTACATAAATACTTATTTTACTTAAGTAAAACGTTATACACGAACACCAAATCTCAGCCTAACCCAATCATTCGTCTGGCGAGCCCTCATTAGGAACTGCGGTAAATACCTGCCAAGCCTATTGACCTCTCCCCGATCCACGGTACCCCATGCTGGGCATTCCTTATCAATGTATGGGCCCTCGGCATCATCATAAACCAGGGGATATAGCCTACACCCAATTGGCCTATTCTCATATATGGCGCATTCCATGGTCTGTGGGTTTAGGAATACGCAGTGCCCATTCACATTCCTCAACCTCCACAACTCGCCATCAAATACCGCGAAGTCCGTGAGCCTGTAGCCCAGTCTCATTATCCTCTCAATATCCTCGGGCAGGAGCTCCATCTCGGTGTTGAGGCAGCACTTGCCGCATTTAGTGCAGCTCATTTTGACCTCGAAGAACTCCGGGTCGTCAAATACCGTGCCGAGCCTCACGCGTATCCTGGCCATAACCCACTAGCCCTTGACCCTATCAACCTTGTACTTCATGGTTATTGCCTTATCCCTCCTATCATCAATCCTAACCGTGGTGACGATCCTCTTGATACCCGCCCTATAAAGGGCTTCGTGAATGTCCTGAAGCAACTTACCCAACGCCTCAATACTTGGTAACTCCACCGACGTGCCCATGGGACCAACCTCGTAATTATACCCCGACCTCTTAATTATGTCTATTGCGATTTTCACGTAATCGCCAACGCTGGTGGAGCCCGTCCCTATTGGGTCAACCGCTATCTCTACGATGACACCCATACTAACTAGGTAATGCACAGAAGCGTTATTAATCTATCTCAGCCTTCCCTACTTTCAGACACGGCCTTACCTAAGCCGTAGTGCATTAAGCGTCACCGTTATACTACTCAACGCCATCGCCAAGCCCGCCCATTCGGGTCTTACGGTTAGCCCGGGCACGGCACCCGCGGCTATCGGTATTAACACTACGTTGTACATGAATGCATACAGTATATTGAACCTAATGTTACTTAGTATCTTCCTTGATAATTTAATGAAGCTTAGTATTTTTACCAAGTCATTATCTAACAGCACAATATCACCGACGCTCTTGGCTATATCCGTACCAGCACCCATGGCTATTCCAATATCGGCAGCCTTCAACGCCACCGCATCATTAACCCCATCACCAACCATNNCATTGCAGTAATGCCGAACCTATCCCTTAACCCCTTAATTACCTCGGCCTTCTCATCAGGCATTAATCCCGAATATACATGCTCAATACCTAATTTCTTGGCGACTACCTTCGCGGTCTCGGTATTATCGCCGGTGAGTATCACGGGGATCGTACCCATGCGCCTTAACTTGTTGATGACCATGGGAGCCTCAGGTCTCAGGGAATCACCAAGCACTATCGCCCCCAATAGCTCGTTATTAACTATGACATAGACCACTGTGAAACCCTCGCTGACACTATCATTAACTTTACTTTCAATCTCTGGGCTAACCCTTGTCTCAAAGCCCTTGATCAACTTCTCGTTACCAACACCTATGGTTAAGCCATTCCACTGCGCAACGACTCCCATGCCAGGCACTGAGTCATAATTATCCGCACTGGGTACCTCGCCATAAACCTCCCTAGCCCTCTCAAGAATAGCCTTAGCTATTGGATGTTCAGAACCTCCCTCAGCTATTGCTGCATAGTATAGGGTCTTCTCATCACCAATTACGGAAATAACCTCAAACCTACCCCTAGTCAGGGTGCCAGTCTTATCAAAGGCCACCACCCTAATTCTTGGGCTAAGTTCTATTGCCCTAGACTCCCTAATCAAGATACCATGCCTCAGGGCATTGTTTGTACCAGCCACAACACTAATTGGCGTGGCGAGACCGAGGGCGCATGGACATGCGATCACAAGTACAGAGGCCATGTGAAGCACGGCCATATAAATCGGTGCGCCAATTAGGTACCAAGCCATAAACGTCAACACGCCGGCAGCAATCACAAACCAGGTAAAATACGAGGCAATCCTATCCACGAGTGATTGTATTGGTAAACGAAGCGACTGGGCTTGCCTCACCTGCCTAATTACCTGCGCAATAAAGGCATACTCACCACTCCTTGTCACTCTAATCCTCAGGTAACCCCTTGTAAGTATCGTACCGGCCAGCACTAAGTCATTAACACCCTTATGCCTTGGTCTTGATTCTCCAGTTACCACTGATTCATCTACGTATCCCTCGCCACCATACACATAGCCATCTATGGGTATTACCTCGCCCTCTTTGACAATTACTACATCGCCAGGCCTAACCTCATTCACCAAAGTCTCGGTCTCCACACCGTCTTTAATCACCCTAGCACTTCTCGGGTAAAGCTTTGTTATTTCCCTCATTGCAGAACTAACTCTCAGTTTAAGCCTTGTTTCCAAATAACGACCAATCAGAATAAACGTAATAATCGCCGCACTCGAGTCAAAGAATACGTCCCCACTCATTACGTGGGTCAGCACTAAGATGCTGAATACGTATGCCGACAATGTACCCAAGGCCACAAGCGTGTCCATGTTAGCTGTGGCATTCCTAAAGGCCCTAATGGCTCCTCTGATGAATCTAATTCCTGAGTAGAATTGAACGGGTGTAGATAAGGCAAAGGATGCGATGGCGTATAGAACGCTGGAAACGAGCCCCACCATGCTTAGGGCCTCGAGTATGAATATTAGGGCCGTTAATGGAACGGCAACAATGAGCCTATTCCTAATATCCCTCAAGTCCGCCTCAACGGCCTTCCTATCCACATCAAAATCCCCAACATCACCTCTACTCACATTAGTTACCTTAAAGCCCGCACCCTCAATAATGGCCTTAAGATTACTGTCGTTAACCTCCAATGGATTATACGTAACAATCACCGTGTGGTTAACGGGATTCGGAGCAACACCAAATACGCCTGGAACACGTAACGCCTTAATTATTGCACTAACCTCCTCGGATTCTAGTCTTTCAAGTACAAATGTTACTGTTCCCCTATAAATATCGTAACCAACCCTCTGAACCGCCCTTAGTGCCTTGGCATAGTCGAAGCGCGCCGGGTCGACTACTATAACTGCCTCGTCATTGGCTAGGCTGACGCTAGCCGATAATACGCCATCCACGCCCAGCAATGCCTTCTGCACCGTGAGGGAACAGGTCGCGCAATGCATACCAATTATTTTGAAGTGGACCTCCTTACCCTTGCTAAACCTCAATCCAATGCTTATACTATTCAACTCATCATTATAGCCCATACCTATTACCCATGTGGCATTCCTTGGGGTCCATGCGTTAGGTAAAACTCAGGGTTCTCCTCGAACTTCTGCTTACACGTGGGTGAGCAGAAGTGGTAGATCCTGCCCTTGTAGATCGTTTTATACTGAGTGCTGGTGTCCACCTCCATGCCGCAGACAGGGTCTATTACCTTACCCATACAGAGTGTAATTAATGCACTTGACTGTATAGTTTATCAAGAACAAAATGTTAACATAATCGCAATGAACCAGGAAACAATTGTTTCTAGATTTACAGATATTGAGATTAAGGTATTAAACATACTCAGGGAGAATGCCAGGGTCAGTGTTTCAGAAATTGCTGAGAGACTTGGCTTGTCTAGAATAACTGTGTATAGAGTGATGAAATCCCTGATCAGCAAGGGCGTTAAGTTCACTGTGGAGGTTCCGGAGGATTCACCGAGGGCTTTCATAATAACCAGAGGGCCCCATGTGGACTTAGGTGAGTGTTATAAGTTGGTTGATGGTAGATACATGCTTATTATAAGGGCTAGGGACTTCAATGAATTAATTAATATTATTGATAGGCTTAGGGATAAGGACGAGGTTCACATAGCGTTGAGACCCGTGAGCAAGCAGTTGGTTAGTGTTGGCTTAATATGTGATTACTGTGGCGGCCCCATAACAGTGCCAATAATCTACAGAAGAGGTAAGAGATCGTATTACCTGTGTTGTGAGACTTGTTTAAGGGAACTGAAGAAGAAACTAAGCAAGGGTAATAAAAATAAGGGATGAGAACAACCATAACTAGTCATGTCCTCAAGTGTCAAGTGCATGTTTTACCAAAGGACCCATGATGGTGAGCGTTGCGTATTCATGCCGCCAGAGGATTGGAGAATTAGCAGGAATAAGTTCATTAATTTCTGCCTCAATGCTGGCCGTGGATGCCCAATACTAAGTAGGTATTACTCCATAGCTTCTAAGGAATTAGGTAAAGAAATGAAATAATTTTTAAATAATGCGTACATTTTCAATAATAATTATTTTAGTAAGTTCCTCTGAATTAGTAAAATTATCATGATTACTGACGCACTAAGCAAGACTGCTATAAGACCAGTTATTAATTCACTGGTTTCTCCTCCCTGCATTGCCGATATTGCCTGTGAATCACCAGGGCTAAGCGTGTATGTGATCAGTGGAAGTCCATATTGGTTAATTGGTATCGGGTGATCACCAAGTTCACTATTCGTAACTGATGAGTATAGCTGGACTATTGTTGCGTTTTCAATGCCTATTATAGGTATTGTTGTTATGTGGTGCGGTCTTAACACTATGGGCTTAGCCATAGTGCATGTACCATTACTTATAACCAGCGTTACATACAGTGTGTAATTCAAGCCGTTATAGATCTGTAGTACCACGGCGTCATCCTCAACAACGTACTTAACAAGCCTAATCCGAGATAACCAACTATTTATGGTACTAATTATGGCGCTTGTATACGTCAGTGCTTGTTCCTGGAACCATGCTGGGCCATAGTTAGGCGGTCCGGTCTGCCAGGTCCAATCACTGCCCTCAGCAACGTATAGGTAGTTCCACAATGTGTACACGGGGTTTGTCGAGTTTGGCGTTATGTTGAGGGGTAGCGGCACTATCGGCGATATTGACATGTCCACGGCCTTCGTAAACGCCACCAAGTACTCCCTGGCGAGGGCCACTGAGCGCCAGATCTCGGTCTTACCTGGGTAACCATTATTCCAATTATTCAGGTTTAAGGCCCATGAAGATTCAGGTAAATTCGTCAGCACGGCTATTGGCTTATGCGTGGTTATTGCCTCGCTCGCTGTCTGCGTTATGAACCAGGTACCCTGATACTCAGAGAGGACTTGATAAATTGCCTGTAGATCGGTTGGTCCAGTCCTTGGGTTGAAGATTAGTGGGTTCTCGCCGTCTAACGCTACAACAACCACAGCGCCTGGGTCCTGCATGTACATCCTAGCGAGGGAGTGTATTAACTCCCTAGCCGTTACTTGGGGTGATTGGCTGAAGTATGCAAAGGAGAACGTGTTAGAGAGATCTGTATCTCTGAATAGGACTATTATTTGTTCACCCGTTGAGTCTTCAATGATTATTGGCCCGTATGGTGATGGAGTGCCGCTAACCACAGTTGCGTAGGGCAGGAATGCCTGCGAATCAAGTATCGTAAATTCAATGCCAGTCTCATTATACAGGTGAATAAGGCCCATGTTAAACGCCATCTCGGGAGTCCAGACACCGGTTGCCTTAACACCGAAGACCTCTTCAGTCATCTCCTCACCCATCAGTATCTGAGCCAATAGATCACTCTGCCAACCATCATCATAGATAATCGCTTGCAATGGATGGTAGAATGGTACCGTGAGTATCTCGACCCTACCCTCCTGTGCAAGCTCCCTGTATAGGTTAATTGTGTAGTTTATGGTCTCAATGCACTGGATCATGTTCACATTCAGCGTCGATGGACTCGGCCAAACAGGCGAGTATGGGAACTTACCCTCAGTCAGGATAGTCTCCCATTGGTAGAGCAGGACTGGCGTGAAGTCTATCGTCACACTCACATTATACTGACTGAGCAGTAGGGCCTGCAGTTCATAAGCACCGACCCAGGTACCATTCCATAGGAAGTCGTGGCATGTATGAAGTAGTGTCCAGGCCTGCTCCCACGTGCCGTTAGGCTCTATGTAGAGTGGCTGGTGCATGTTCCAAACAATGACTAGGCTGATCGGAGGCTTACCAGTCGTGTTGAGTACGTAGAGGCTTGGCAATGTGGCTTGGGTCAGCACCGTGCCTATGCTATACGCGGTCAGTATTGGCGTGTAGATCCCCTGTGGCGTATTCACTGTGAAGTTTAGCGCCACTATGTAGTAACCCGGCATTATCGTCATGTTGTAGTAATTAAATTCCTCA
>DAXY01000020.1:0-130 GCA_002506645.1 Vulcanisaeta distributa
GGTGAGGAGGGTGGAGGAGCTGAAGACTAGGATCGGGTTAGGTGATGACCTGGTACTTAAGGTGTTGAGGGCTTAACACCGAGGATATTCGCTGAACCTACATTGAGGTTAGGAGGGCAATGAGTGAGGA
>DAXY01000020.1:208-763 GCA_002506645.1 Vulcanisaeta distributa
TCCCAATGAGCTTTAGGATGAGGATTGAGGTGCTAAGCAATTGCGTTGGTTGTGGGATATGCTGGACGGTATGCCCAAAGGGTGTCCTGACAGGTAGGCTTAGGGAAAGGGCCCGCGTATTAAATGAGTCACTATGCTCCGGGTGCTTCTCCTGCCAAAACAACTGCCCATACTCAGCAATTAGGGTAGTACCAATCCGGCACTAGGTAATCATTGGCAGCCCAATCGACTTAATGAAGTCGATGTAATCACGGTCATTAATAAGGCGATAAAACGCCTCGGTAAGGTCCCTACCCATCACTACGTAATTCCCCAGGTAATTAATGGTGTGGGTCACAGCCTCCGCTAAGTAATTAATGCTCAATTTGCCCATTGAAATCAACGCCATTAAATCCACGGGGGTTGGTACCAACGGGCCCAGTAATACGGCATCGTTGAACTTGGCGGCATTTTCGATAAATTGCACGTAATCATCAACTACGACGACCAACTGCCTAGGTAGGGTTAGGGAGACCCCACCCATTGAGTCCCTAAACAGCCTTAACCACTCACCGT
>DAXY01000020.1:796-6435 GCA_002506645.1 Vulcanisaeta distributa
CCAGGCTTATGGACCTCCTAAGCCTGTCAACGCTTTCGTAGCAGTCGAGCACTGCCGAGGGTTCCACGGCCATGACCTCCCTCAGGAACCTGGGCACCCAACCCCATAGCCTAACGAATGAGTTTCCGAACTCCCTAAGCATTTCCACGGCCCTGCCTGGGTTAAGTATGGATAGCCTACAGAACTCCCGCGGCAGTGGTAGTGATAATGACTTATACCGCCTAATGATCGTTACTATCACACCCCTCAATGCCTGCATCGACGCCTCAATCCTCGGTACGTAAATTGCCAAGTCCAACCTGGATGTGGCGGTGTTAGGCATTATTAAGTGGGCGTCTTCATCAGGAATACCCGAGTTCCTCATCACCACCACTCAGAGGCCTGTTTCCTCATCAGGCATGCCTATTTATATTGATGCATTAATTAAGTTAATTTTAATGAGTGATTACGGGGCCTTCATAAGCCTTTGCGAACGAATTAATTGCCCAGGAAGTTACGTAGATTCGATACTGGGTCAATTATCGAAATTGGGGGTGGAGGCTATCCTCAGCAACGGCGCGATTGAGTTCATGGGGATTAAATTATTGGGTAAGGGGCAGAACGGTCTTGTGTTCAAGTGCTTGGTCGGTAATGATTACTATGCCTGCAAGATTAGGCGCTTTGACTCGCCGAGACCGAACTTACTTGGTGAGGGCATTTACCTAGGGCTAGCGAATTCCGTGGGTGTTGGGCCGAGGTTAATTAATTATTCAAGTGACGTATTGATTATGGAGTTAGTGGATGGGGTGCCCATGCAGAGGTTCGTAATTACGGCAAGCCCCACCGAGTTAAGGGCGGTGCTTAAGGAATTGCTTTGGCAATGCCGTAGATTGGACTCCATAGGCCTTGCGCATAATGAGTTAAGTAGGCCCCAGGACCATGTGATAATCAGCGGTGGTAGGGTTTTCATAATAGACTTTGAGAGCGCCAGCTTGGGTGGTAAGGCGAGCAATGTTGCCCAGGTACTAAATGCCTTAATTATGGGTAGGGGCTTCGTACAGGACCGTGTCAAGTCAGTTATGGGCGTGGGCATTGACCTGGGGATGCTACGTAGCGCCATTAGGAGGTATAAGTCCACAAGAAGTGATGAGGACTTTATGAAAATACTGAGGCTACTTAGCCTTGATTAATTCCTGAGCTAGAACCCACAGCTTATCCCCGAGGTGATGAATTACCTTTATGACCTTTCCCTTACCTATACTCCTCATCTCCTCAGCCGTCATTAGGGATATGCCGATGGCTATGTACCTGCCCTTAAGGTCCTTAATCAGTAATACATCACCAACGCCGAAGTTACCGCCTATATCCTTAATGCCTGGCCTCATTACATCGGCACCATTGACTATGTGGGGCACGGCGCCGTCGTCCACGGTCACTGTTGGGTAGTTGGGCAGGTATGGTGGGTTTAGGTAGAAGTACGTTAGCAATGGTATTACGTACTCCCTCTGGCCTGAGTCCATCTTTACCGTTAACCTAGCCACCAACGGCTTATCATCGACTATGTACACGGTAATCGCATCACTAAGTTCGTAAACCTCCACCTTCTTGGCGCTCCTAAATATTGGGCCTAACACACCCACTGCATTGCTCAATTCCTTAATATCCTTATTACTAAGGAAGTACCTCTTAACCACAGTAATTACTTGCGTGGTTCATTAATAAGTGTTTTCTACGTACCTCAATACTTAATAGCTGGGTTTGCCCCTAACTAACGTGTCCACGGGGACAATAACGAGAGCGGATTTCGAAAAGGTCGTACTGAGGATCGGCAAGGTAATTCATGCGGAGAGGGTTCAGGGATCGAGAAAGCTCCTCAGGCTAGTCGTCGATGTTGGCGATGAGAGGAGGCAAATAATCACCGGGTTGGCCGAGTTTTATAAGCCCGAGGATTTAATCAATAAGTACGTGATTGTGGTTGCCAATCTGGAGAGTAGGAAGATCTTCGGCTATGAAAGCCAGGGAATGATACTGGCATCATGTGACGAGAAGAACCCAACCATAGTGACGATTGATAAGCCACAGGACGAGCAAATAGGCAAGAGAGTCTGTTAAGGGTGTATTGCTTTAAATAAACTGCTTAAAATCGACGACGGTGAAGATAGAGCGCTACGTATTGGATAACGGACTCAGGCTGTTGATAAGTAGGGTTGATGCGCCTACGGTTGGCATGGCCGTTGGCGTTGGCATAGGCTCGATATACGAGGATAGGGACCTACGGGGCATAAGTCACTTTGCAGAGCACGTAATTTATAGGGCATACCCAAACATCGATCTAGAAATAGAGGGCCTAGGCGGCGTTTCTGATGCCTACACCGAGCGAACGCTCACGATGTACCTATTCGAGGTAATACCAAGTGAGTTAAGGAGTTTGTTAAGGCTCATCAGCAGGATGTTCAGCAACAAGAGGGTTAGTGCCGAGGACTTCGAGAGGGAGCGGAGGGTAATACTTTCGGAGATAAGGATGAGGAGTGATGACCCAAGCACGTTAATATATGACCTAGGCCCCAGGGCATTATTTGGGGATAGCGATTACGGCTCCCCAATAATCGGCACTGAGGAGAGCATCTCGGCGATGACGGTTAAGGACCTCGAGAACTTCCTAGAGTCATACTACACGCCGGATAACATGGTGATCAGCATCGTGGGGCCCATCAACCTCCCCATTAATGAGATAATAGAACCCTTCAGTAAGTGGGGTGGTAAATCAGGCCGTAGGAAGAACCCGGTAATGGGCAGGGGAGGCCCAATAACCATTAGGAGACCTATTGAGTCGGCATATCTATCATATTCCTGGCAATACAACGTAACTAACGAGGATCCATTCCTCCTCCTCATCAAGTCATCACTGTTAGAGTTTCACCTAGTAAATGGGCTTAGTTCGTACTTAGTATCTAGGTTTAGGAGTAAGGGGTTAACGTACACGATAGACATGGATAGGGATTACCTACCAGGCACGTATTATTACCAATTAGTGGTTTCCGCGGTTAATGAGGATAGTATTGACTTAGTGAAGGAGGAGTTGGTAAATGACCTATTGAGTATTGATGATTTATTTAAGGATGAGTACTACCTAAGTAAGAGGTTGAACTTCCTTAAGTACCTAATGAGTGATTACTTACGTAGGCCAATACAGGTGGCCGAATCCATGAGCTACATGGAGTTAAAGCTTGGCAATCACGACATTGACAAATTCAATAGGGGGCTTGAGGAGCATTTCAGGGACTCCCTAAGCGGTTTAATAACCAATGGTGTATGGTCAGCAATAATACCATCATAGCGCCGGCGCATAATATACGTAAATTTGGATATTACCCGAACTACTGATGTATTCCCAACCTATCCCTAACCTCCTTAAGTAACAGCGTCATTGCATCACCGGCCCTGCACCGTATTATCACATCTGCGATGTAGTCGAGTTCCGTGGGCTCCATATTAATAATGATTACCTTACCGCCCACCTCCTTAACAAACATCGGTATGTAGGCCGCTGGATATACAGAGAGCGAGGAGCCGATGACCAGGACAGCATCGCTTATTAGGGCCAACTCCCTGGCCTTATCGAAATCCTTAACTGGCTCACCGAATAACACGGTATCAGGCTTTAGAATGCCGCCGCACTCATCGCATAGTGGTGGTACCTGCCCACTATCTATCTTCCTAATCACGACATCCATTGGGTATACACGGCCGCAGGCCATGCACACAGCCCTCCTCATTGTACCATGAAGCTCAATCACGTTTCTCGAACCCGCGGCCTGATGAAGCCCATCAACATTTTGCGTAATCACAGCCTTAATAATGCCCAACCTCTCGAGCTCGGCCACGGCGTAATGCGCCCTGTTTGGCTTTGCCACGAATAACGTACTCATCCTCATTCTGTAAAATAGCCAGAAATCCCTTGGGTGTTGTAGGAAGTAGTCTATGGTAGCTATTTCGGGACTATACCTCCTCCATAATCCCTGCGGCCCTCTGAAGTCGGGTATGCCAGACTCTGTGGATATGCCCGCGCCAGTGAAGGCAATTGCATGCCTCGCATTAACCAATATGTCGGCAGCCCTCCTAATATCCTCAATACCGCACTGCCCCTCGCCCATGCCCAGCCATTAAAACTCAGTAGTATCTACGTTTAAGCATTAGCCCCAATGGGCGGGAGGATTTATATTGCGGTCCGTAAGGACTTGCTAGTGTGATGACCTGACGACGGACTGAGCACCTGATGAGCGCGTTGGTGGCTGATGCTATCGTATATCGACCCCACATCGCCTACTGACCTGACCTCCACGGCATCGATGCCGTAATCATTCCTGAGGGATTCATACGCCGGCTTATTGTGCGCAATGACGTAGAGCGCCGAGGATAGCGCATACCTCTCCCAATCCCTTATCGTCATGCTCAGCAGGCTTATGGCATTACCTGACCTAATTGGTTCCGTTGAGTAAACACTCACTATATACGGTACCCTGAGCCTCTCCGAGACCGCCCTGGCGATTACCGCGGCAATCCAATCATGCGCATGTACGAAGTCAATGTCCCTAGGTATTACATAGGGCATTCTGGAGAGCATCTCCACGAGTAGGAAGTGCATGTAAGCAACAACATCGCTGAACCACCTATCACTCACGGTGAATACCCGCACATTGCCATCCGTATAACTACCATCGAAGTTTGCCGGGTGGATTAGGTAAATCTCGTACCTGCTGGACAATTGCGTGACCAAGTCCCTAACTTGAAATGCCATTAATCCCACAACCCTGTGCGGCGGGTACTCAGTCGATATATGCAGTACCCTAGTCACAGATCTAGCAATAAATGCTGCTTAATTTAATTATTGCAGTCGATGTTAGGTGTACGGAGTCATTAACCGTATCAACGTAACCAAGCACCTTAAGCCTATCAATAATACTCTTAACCTCCTCAACCCTTAAACCAACGATCCTCGCCAAATCCTCGAACTTCACAGCCCGCTCCTTATCAATAGCGGCTAATGAGTGCAGCGTCTGCATTATAATCCTGATTTTCGACTCGTGACTAATCTCCACAAAATATTGATAGTTAATTTCCTTGCTTAATAAGCTTCTCTATCCCTGCTCCATGGATTAGAATTGAAATAAAAGCACTTATAAAATTACTCAACCCATGGTGAGATTGGTGTCCATAGAGTTAACAACGAATAAGGTACTTTATGAACCAGGTGAGGATGTAGTGATTAATTTAATTGCTAAGGGATTGGCGAATAGTGAGGATGTTGAACTATCGGTTGTTAAGGATTCCCAAGAGGTGATAAGGCGGACACTGCAGGTAATACCCCCTGAGTCTGAGGTGGTGGATTACGTTAAGTTAGTTAATGAGGGTGTTTATGAGTTAAATGCCAAGTGCTGTGGTTCAGAGGTTAGGGTTCCAGTAATGATTGTGAGCAGGCCTGAGGCGCCGTTGAGGTTCGTGCTGGCCTTCCACAATCACCAACCAATCCATAAGCACCCAAACGGTGTTTATCACGGGCCCTGGGCATTCCAACACACTTGGTCTCCGGAATTCTACCCAATCTATGACGTAGGTCCCTACCTACTACATGCAAGGCTTGTGAATAAGTACAGGGTGTC
>DAXY01000020.1:6461-6666 GCA_002506645.1 Vulcanisaeta distributa
GCATTCATTGAGGGTGGCGACTTCATCGAGTTTGTTGGGCCGTGGGATGCGCGGATAGGATTGATTAGGGAGGCCATAAGTACGTACTCGAGGCTTGCCAGTGAGGGCGTTATAGAGGTGCTAACGAGTTTCCTGGCCCACCCCATAGCCGGCTACTTAATAGAGAGGTTTGAGGCTGAAGACCTACTGCGGTGGGAGTTAGGTA
>DAXY01000020.1:6695-8750 GCA_002506645.1 Vulcanisaeta distributa
GAGATGTACTTCTCCGAGAAGTTGATGAATATTCTCTGTGATGAGGGTATTAAGTTCGTAATACTCGATGCCGTGTACCACCTTGGCGAGGCCATTAGGGATAGGGGCTCCATGTACAGGGTCTATAGGCATGGCTGCCTAACAATGCTGTTTAGGGACACCGCACTCAGTGACTTACTGAGTTTTCAGTTGAATAAGGCGAGTAATGCCCAGGAGGCTGACGTTAATGCCAGGAGGTTGATCATCGAGTTGATGATGAGGATGAATTACGCAAAGGATGGCGTGGTCACGATGGCCCTGGACGGCGAGAACTGGATGATACTACCAACCCCGAACCCATACGCAGCCCAGCTCCTTGAGAGGATAATGATGTACCTATCCCAAGCTAGGGCTGATGGTTACATAATGCCCATAAAGCCATCAACCATTAAGGAACACCACGACGAGGTTGGGGGGTTACCGACAACGTCGTGGCTGGGCTCACCGGCCAAGTGGGTTAGTGAGAGGGCGGATGTGCAGTCCAGGCTTTGGTCAATGGCTCAGGCAGCGGTTAGTAGGTGGAGGGTTTACGAGGAGGTCTTTGGGGAGGATGAGGAATTGAGAATGGCCCTGGCAATGTCGCTCGACAGTGATTACTATTGGGCCGAGTTCGTAAATGCGAATCACGTCGGTGAGTGGGCATACACCGTGGTGAGTAGGGTAGATACCGCGTTCAACTCATTGAGGATAAGCCTCGGCCTAGGCAATAATCAGCTCGAGATAGCAATCATCAATGATTGGGTTAGGGATGCGAACCTAGTACTTGGTGTTGAAACCCCAGAGACGTATATGGAGCATGGCATCAAGGTTCAACGAGGCTCCTCGGAGTACGTGAGAATTGACGGCGTCAATAACGTGGTAATATCATTACTAACGCCTAGGACTAAGACGCCTATTAGGAAACCAATTAAGGTGATTGGTGGGGTTATGAAACGCTGATAATGCTTGACCCATTGATTAGGTACATAACGTCCCTGCTCGTTATGCGCGTCGTTAAGTAGTCGTATATGTACTCCGTACTCACGCCCTCATAATCAATGCGCAGGGCAACCCCCCTCATTAAGTGCCCCTCCTTTATTACGTAGCCGAAACCCCACGCCCAAGCCCAGGAGGTGGCCATGCTAAGTATTGCCCGGGAATCCAATTCTCCACCCATTAACAACCTCAGTACCTTAATCTCATCCCAGGGATTGGGCTCTATCAATGCGACGTTGTCTGTACCAATCAATGGCCTTAACCCCCTCCTAACCATGGCCTCCACCCTCGCCAACTTACCGACAAATTCAATGTTTGACCTTGGGCACGTGACTACGGGCAACACGGGTACCCTCATTATGTCGGTCTCGCTAAGCTGCGTTAAGTGCACAAACAGCGTATTGCCAGTAACTAGGGTGTTCAGCGCCCTATCTAGGTCATCCTCGAAGTACGTGTCTTCGGTCTCGGACACATGAACGCTAATGGGTAGCCCACGTGAACCAGCTACCCTGGAGGCAAGCCTTAACTCGGCCATTGTGTAATTCAACGGCGATACCAGCGATATCCCAAACCCCCTCCCAGTGAAATACCTAACCTCCTCCTCAAAGGCCTCATCAACATCGTCCTCCTCCTCAGGCCTTATACCCAGCCTAAACGTACTCGGCTCAGCCAATGGTACGATGCATAAACCCGCCTTCCTGGCCTCATCAACTACGACGTCTGCGAATGACTTACCATACTCGATAATCGCCAGTAGGCACCCAACGCCGTAACTCCTAATCCTACGGAAGACAATCGCTAGCCCGCCCCTCAACGACTCAGGCCTCACCCTACGTAGGTAGTAATACTTCAGGCCATATGGAGCCCCAACCACATCATCAATATAGTACTTATTGAATAGGCCCATTAGGAAGTAGTCGAGCACGTGAATGTGGGCATTGGTTAATTGAGGCATTATCAGGGTGTTTCCCAAATCAACGACATTATTACTACCCGGCACGCTCCCAATGCCCGTAATCTCATCATCCGATATGTCAATGA
>DAXY01000020.1:8802-13170 GCA_002506645.1 Vulcanisaeta distributa
GTGTGGTTTAAGTAATCAAATTAATGTATTGCTCGGTGAAGGTGGCGGTTGTTGGCTTAAACCCGGGAACGGCAATCTATGCCCAGTACTTGGCTAAGGATGGTCATGAGGTTACCGTGCTGACGGAGGGCCAGGGCGATGTCGTAATAATGGATTTACTGCCGCACGCATCATTAAATATCGTGGGTGGGGAGTCAACGAAGCTATTCACCAGGAGGTACCTTGAGGATGTGCTTGGTATTGAGATACTGAACGTAAAACTAAACTCAGTATTAATCAATGGGGATAGGGTATCGCTGATTGGTGGCGGGGGTGAGCGCGTTGTTAATAGGTATGATAGGGTTGTGGTAGGCTCCGAGGCACTACCTAGGGAATCCAGCGATTGCGTGAGCATTTATAGGCTCGCCCCCTCATCAAGCAATCATGTAATCAACGGTAGCGACGCCGGTAAGAACGCAGAATCGCTAATGCTTATTAGGGATATGGGCGGTAACGCGGTTACTAATTCCCCAATAGCCCTCGACAATGACGTCCTTAAGCCTCTAATGATTAATAGAAATACTGCGGGTATTGGGAAGTGCGTATCTACGGATTACGAGGTTGCTAAGCCATTAATAGGGATTGTGGGTAAGGATGGTTGGTTCATAGGCAGGGGATTCGCAATGAGGGATTCATTGAGCGGTATTGAGTACGTCATTAATAGGGATTATCAATTAATCATGATGGGGAAGTTAATGGCCCTGAGGGACCTGGGCATCATAGATTCACTACCGCCAATGCCGCGCCTAGAGATTGGCTTCTCACGCAATTGGTCATTCCTAACCATTGGGCTCACGAGGGATGAATTGGGCAGCGTCTATAGGGACTTATCATCATCCAGGGTGTCCTATCACGGTGGTGGTGTCGATATTGTGGCTAAAGTCATTTACCGTGGCAATAGGTTATTGAATCTTCAAGTGCTGGCGAGGGGCGTTAGGCCACTTAATTGGTTTTCCACCGTTTACTCATTGGTAATGCTCAACAATACGGCCTACCTACTACTTGACATGGGTTATGAGGTCATCTTCGGTACCGTGCGCGGTCCACTTGAGCAATTAATGCTGAATCTATACAACATATAATGATTGTAGCTGGTAAGTTAATAAATAAGTTTTATTAATGACCTAATCAGTCAATAATTAGTGCCTGGCGTCCTGGCCAATGTGGACTATGAGGAACCCCTCACGAGGTATAGGGTAAGGGAGGTCCTCATTGAGGCGCGTAGGCACTCAATAAGTTATATAAATAAGATGAAGCAGGAGGTCCTCGCCGACTCATTCTACGTGCACTATAGACAGCCAATACTCAGGATGGCCGTGGAAAACGAGGACCTGGAGACCTCGCTATGGAGGTTCGTGGTGTCCACGTACATAAGGAGCGAGGCCTATAATGACGTGTCCAGGATAACGAGGCTAAACGGTAGGTTGTCCAGAGTCATGGCAATAAAGCTGCTCAAGGTGTATAATAGCATCCTCAGCAAGATGGAGAGGAACGATGCCTTCAGGCAAATGGTTGAGTCGGCCATGGACCAGGACAGCGCATCATCTAGGGAGAGTAGGATGAACCTGGAGCGGGAGGTTCGCTCGTTAATAAACTTCTACGTTGGTAGTATGAAGAAGGTTAGCGAGACCGTTAATAAGGTCAAGATGCTCTTCGGCGAGTCCGTAGGCCATGAAATAGCGGATATACTACTGAGCACGGACATAGACCCATATAGGCTCAGGCTAATATCAATGCTGAACTCGCTGATTAAACTCATCGTGGACACGAGGTACACCATCGATGTTGTTGAGGATAAGGACGCGGAGCGCATCGGCGCAATAGGCGGGGTTAAGCGCATGACTAAGGCGTCCGAGCTCAGGGACATGATACCCAGCGAGAGGATGCTCATGAAATTCGCAAAGCCCGTCTTCGCCTATAAACTCGCCATGGGGAATGTACTGGTTAGGGAGAGGAGGGCGGTGAAGAAGCCCAAGATATACATGCTAATTGACAAGAGCGGTTCGATGTTTTACACGGTCAATACGAACATATTCGATTTTGGGTCCATAAGCAAGATAACGTGGGCCACGGCACTAGCCGTGATACTGGCAATGAAGGGTGGGAACCTGGCCGTGAGGTTCTTCGACCAGCAGGTCTACCCAATGTTGACTAATAAGAACGACATAATAAAGGTACTCCTCTCACTAATACCGCTGGGCGGCACGGACATAACGAATTCAGTAAGGGCCGCCATACAGGATGCACAGGACAAACAATCACTAAGGGATTACAAGCTGGTCATAATCACGGATGGTGAGGACGATAACGTAGACCCAACAGTACTCAATAGAGCCAAGTCCATATTTAGGTCTGTGAAGGCGTTATTAATCGGTGGCGAGAATAGCATCATTGAGGAGAATGTGGATACAATAAAGATTCAGGAACTAACCAGTGAAAGCCTATCCCGAACGATTAGGAAGATCTAGCCTCGAAGCAGTTAATCGGTGAGTCACAAACAATTACCTGGGCCTCAACAACATCCTTAACGCCTAACCTACCCAATAACTCCATCGCCCTGTCCATGAGGTACCAAGCCAAGCACTCCCCAGTGACTCCCTCCTGAATGCAGGGAATTTCAACAACCTCACTGGGCATTAATCCCTGGGCATCCTCCACGCTGGACTTTATGTACTTGCCATCGAAGTGGCTGATTATTCCCTGAACCTCACGCCTAACCCTATCAATGTCAATCACCAACGTCCTCCTACCCCTGACGCAAAACCTTATTGACACATCGTAATTATGCCCATGAACACCGCCGTAGGCCTCGCTAAACCTGACCCTATGGGCGCTTGAGAATGTGAACCTTGCGGTTAGGCAGGTTACCTCAACCACGGCATTGGCAGTAGTAGGTATAAAAATGCATTACCCGTTAATTATTGGATGGTTGGTAGGGTAGTAATAGCGGGTGGAGGACCTGGTGATGAGGGCTTAATGACGCTTAGGTGCATTGAGGCGTTGAGGGTGGCTGATGTGGTGATTTACGATAGGTTAATACCCAAGTCAGCCCTGAGGTACGTGCGCCAGGGCGCCCGATTGATCTATGCCGGCAAGGAGCCTGGTAGGCACGCGATGGAGGAGGACGAGATAATAAGGGTCATGATAAGCGAGGCGAGCGGCGGCAAGACCGTGGTTAGGCTCCATGGTGGAGACGCATTCCTCTTCGGTAGGGGCTTTGAGGAGTGCATAGCCGTACTGAGCGCCGGCCTGCCCTGCGAAGTAATTCCAGGTGTAACATCCGCAATAGCGGTGCCCGAGGCCTACCTAATACCGCCCGTATTGCGTGGGGTCTCCAGCTCAGTCGCCATAGTGACGGGTATGGAGGATCCGAGGAAGGGCAGGGCCTTCGTGAACTTCAGGGACTTGGCGAGGGCCGTTAACACGATAATAATACTAATGGGCGCATCAAGGGCGGGCGAAATAGCTAGGGAATTAATTGAGGGTGGTGCAGACCCAAGTACCTACGTTGCGATAATAACGAGGGCCTACATGGAGGATGGTAGGGCGTTAATAACCACCTTGGGTAAATTAGCCGCTGGGGGGATCGTTGTGGAGAATCCCTCGGTGATTATAGTTGGGGATGTGGTGCGTGAGGGATTGAAGGCTATGAGGGCCGCTGGGATTAACTTCGAAATAAACGTTTAAGAGGGGTGGCCGCGGTTAATTAATGGTGATGAGGCACGAGCGTGGCTGATAATGACGAGCTTGCGCCCATGCTGACGATCACTATATATTGAGGTTATGCATTAAAACGTGCATGCCTGTCATTGCTAAAATGGGTAGGAGAGTGCTGATACTGACGGAGGTGGAGTTGCCGAGTGATTTCCCGAGACAGGTTGAGCATTACTTCGATAACCTGATCACCGTGGAGGTTCGGAGGACGGATTTTGAGGGATTGAAATCACAGTTCAGGGATGTAAGGAGGGGCCAGGTGAGGGCTGATGAACTACTCGATTACCTGGAGCCCAGGGTTAGGGGCTATGAAGGCTTTGATAAGGTCGTGCTAGTTATCGATGATGACGGCTACGTAAAGGGCCTCAACTTCGTATTTGGCGTCGCGAGGGTAAGCGGCGCATTGGCCCTGGTATTCACGAAGAGGTTACATGGGGAGCAGGCGCTCTACCACACTAGGATACTCAAGGAGGTACTTCATGAACTAGGCCATTCCTTCGGCCTTGACCACTGCACAGACCCGAGGTGCGTCATGTACTTCAGCAATACGCTCGAGGACACCGACAGGAAAGGCCCAGAATTTTGTCAAAGATGCATGACTAGACTACGCACTTT
>DAXY01000053.1:0-4735 GCA_002506645.1 Vulcanisaeta distributa
CCGCTGAGCATGAACGTGAGCCAGAAATTCGTCCTACCAAACACTGTCTCGAAGTATGGGCCTATCATCCATAGGGTCATCATGTCGAATATGTAGTCCTCAATGGTTGGGTGCGCGAATATGGCGGTTATGAAGCCCCACGGCGTTATTGGGGGCCACGTGCTACCGAGCAGCGCGACTACGGTTTCATAGGCCGCCTGGCCGGTGTTCATGGCCATGAGTATTGGTATTGTGAATACGGTCGATATTAGGAATGCGATTAACGTGTTCCTAAGCCTATACATCACCCTGCCCCGGACTAATTCATTAAAATGCCTAACGCACACGCATTTATAAGGGGTTGCGCAACGACCATGGGGTAATGAGGAGCCTCAACATTGTGTTTGGCGAATTTGCCAGGGGATGCAGGCAGTGCCAATTGGGGGTCAAGAGCGTTTTATTCATAACCGGGCTATGCCCGCTGAACTGCTTCTACTGCCCCGTGGATAGGGATAGGTTTGGTAGGGACGTGATGTTCATCAATGATAGGCCAGTTAATAAGTTCCCCGACGACATAATTGATGAGCTAGATAGGGCAGGGTCCAACGGTTTGGCGATCACGGGTGGTGACCCAATAATGGTTGTTGATAGGGTTGTTGAGGTCGTTAAAGTACTCAAGGACAATTACGGGCCCAACTTCCACATACACATGTACACCCACGCCCTAAACCTGAGCGAGGGTTCTGTCAGGAAATTAGCCAAGAGCGGAATTGATGAGGTTAGGGTACACGCGATAAGCCCTGGGCAGTTGGCGGGTAAGCTGGGCCTCCTCAGGATTCTTAGGGAGGCAGGTATTGAGCTTGGGCTCGAGGTACCTGCCCTCCCCAGGTTTGAGGACGGTATTATTAAGGCGGCTGAGGTCCTCATAGTTAATGGCCTAATAAGCTTTGTAAACCTGAACGAGCTAGACGTAAGCCCAGCGAACATAGGCAACCTGGTCAGGATGGGTTATGAGCCGGGCCCTGACGGCAATGTAATTGGGAGTGCCGAGGCCGGTGTTAAGATAGCCAGTGAAATTAGGAGGAGGTGGCCCTGGGTGAGCGTTAATGTGTGCACCACGCGTTATAAGGACCTTGTACAGATTGGTTCGAGGTTGTTTAGGATAAGCATGAGGTCGAGCGCCGGCGGTGAGGTGGTGCTTGATGACGGTACTGTGGAAAGTCGCGGAGGTGGGGGCGTGGTCATTAGGCTTAGGATTGGCGGTAGGGAGTACGTCGTTGAGAGGCATTAGCGGCATTCACTTAGTAATTGAAGCTCCCTGACCAGATCCCTCCAATCACTGACCTGCCTAACCAACTCATTCCCGCAGTAAATCTCTATTGAGGCTATGCCGTAGGCGTCGATTATTTGGTGAGGCGGTGCTGGAAATGCCGACGCCCAGGCCACGTAATTGCCCTCGGGGCCTAATGCCCTGATCTCCCTATCGAGGGCTATCATGTTCCTGGACTTCCTAAGCCTAATGATGACCCTAAGCCCCTTATTCCTGACCATGGTCAGTACCTGCTCTATGTCCCTAATCGTGACCATGGATCAGCCACCCTTCACGGGCTTAAACGTGTACGCCTTATAATAAGTAATAACCCCCTCCGAACTCACGAGTGCTAGGACCAACTGCATTCCCATGCCCTCGCTGTACTTAAGCACGTTCAGTAAATCCATCACTTGTATCCCAAGCCCCTCAGTGACTATCTTAATCATGTACCTTGGGCCTGAGTTAAGTGGGTTCTTGCCCTTCTCCCAAACCAGGAAGTCCACGGGCCCATTCACCACGGGCTTTATGAAGTAGCCCCTCCTCCTCATGTCCAGGTACACGGTTAGGGCATGTGGATTGCCAATGCCCCTAATTAGCTCGTCAATGCCGACCTCACCACCGTCGGTCACCACCCTATAACCAATCATGGATAGGTACACAAGCTCAACCTGCCTCAGCACGTAATTACCGCCCCTCATATCGCCAATGCCCCTCTCCTCGAGCTCACGTATATCGCCATTAACCACCCTAACCACGCCATACTCCTCAGGCCCCAACCTCATAACGACTACGGCCTTCTCCAAGCCCCTTTGGCCCCCTGAATCCTTCATCGTGCGTTACTACTATGAAATATTTAAAAATCCCTACCCACCATCATTGCGGGATTTACCGTGGGCAAGAGGATATTGGTGCAGAGGCGAGGAAGGGGTGGCTCACAGTTCAGGAGCCCGAGCTGGATTAGGGAGGGTCCCGTTAGGTATTTACCAATGAGCGAGGCCGAGCTTAACGGCATTATTAGGGGCGTAGTTAAGGAGTTAATGCACGTACCAGGCCTTAACGCCCCAGTGGCCAGGATAGTGCTTGAGGATGGTAGGGAATTCCTCAATTACGCGGCTGAGGGCATGTACGTGGGCCAGGTCATTGAGATAGGCGCACTGGCTAGGTCGGCGCCAGGCAACATACTGCCGCTCGGCAAGATCCCCGAGGGCTCCATGGTGTATAACATCGAGAAGATGGTTAATGACGGTGGTAAGTTCGTTAGGTCGGGCGGTACGTATGCCGTGGTTCTCACGCATAAGGACAGTACCACCGTCGTGCAGCTACCCAGTGGTAAGGTCGTGGAGGTGGACTCAAGGGCTAGGGCAACCATCGGTATCGTGGCTGGCGGTGGTAGGATTGAGAAGCCCATGGTCAAGGCCGGGGCTAAGTACTACAGGTCACTTGCGAAGTCCTGGAAATACCCAACGGTTAGGGGTAAGGCAATGAATGCGTATGCCCATCCACACGGTGGCGGTAGTCACCAGAAGGGTGAGACGCCTGTGCCGAGGACGGCACCGCCGGGCCAGAAGGTTGGTATAATAGCGCCTAGGTGCACTGGCAGGAGGTGTCCACAGCTCGTGCCCAGGAGTAAGAGGGTTTGGGCGTCTGGGTATCCCAAGAAGACGAGACTTAAGAATAAGAGGTCCAGCGCGATGCCATCCGAGTGAGCCTACCCTCCCCTACTCATTAACTCCCTGCACCTGCCCAACTCATTACTTAATGCCGAGTACCTACTCACGTCCTTATACCTAATCTCCTCAAGGTACTTCCTAACCCCATTGATTATGGTCCTCAGTATCTCACGCGAGGATAGGTAATCCCCATACCTCTCCTGGACCTTGTTAATTATTTCATCACAGTTCATTACGCCGGCACTCAATAGGTTCATGACGTAGTTCATGGCGTCCTCCATGAACTTCTTAACCTCGGTCCAGTGAATATAGCCGGCCCTAGTACTTACTAAGCCCTGGGCTGGTAGGTTCGGTGACCAGGTATATCCGCAGTCGAGGCACTTAAACGTTAATGCGTCTGAAACGACTATGGCAATCCTCCTCGAACCACACCTTGGGCATGAAATGCCCTGAATCGACATAATACGCCTAATGCGCCAATTCATTAATTATAAAATGCTTATGCTGATTCCCAGCAATTGGAGGGTGTTAATATTACCTAACGTGCCTAATGTGCCTGCAGGGCACCCCCCTCTGGCTAAGCCAGGAAATTATTGTCGGCCCAAACACGACCGGCGCCTTGCCGAGTTCATCAACGTTCCTCGACCCAGTGAGGAACATGGCGATTCTAAACTCCCTAAGCAACCTACTGATGAGCCTCCTCGCCTCCTCATAACCCCTGAGCGCAGCCAGCAGTAGTGGCCTCGACATTGAGAAGGCGTTGGCCCCAATGGCTATTGCCTTAGCCCCATCAAGCCCATTCCTAATGCCGCCCGATGCAATCACAACACCCCCATAGACACTCCTGACCTCGCATATAGACACAGCCGTTGGTATACCCCAGCCATTGAATACGTTAGCCTCCTCCGTGGAGCCTGCCCTGATGCTCTCGATCCTGATGAATGACGTGCCGCCGGCACCGGCCACGTCAATGGCGTCTGGGTTAACCACGGTGGCCAGGGCCCTCGCAACCTCCATGGATATTCCATTGCCGACCTCCTTAACAATCAAGGGCTTGTTTGCGACCTTCTTAATGAACCTGAGCTTATCGAGGACACCCCTAAACCAGGGCTCACCCTCCGGTTGGAAAACCTCCTGGGCCGGGTTTAGGTGTATAGCCACCGCATCGGCGTTGATCATGTCTATCGCCTGCGACACCCAGTCACTGAGCACCCTCTCATCGAGCCTTGACACCTGCGGCGCGCCCAGGTTGGCTATCTTAAGGGCCGTTGGCGCATTCTCAGCAACAACCCTAAAGCTCCTCGCGGTCTCAGGCCTTTCGATGGCGATCCTCTGGGAGCCGACATACATGCCAATGCCAAACTCCTCAGCGCACTTGGCAAGTACGGTATTAACCCTCTCGGCGGTCTCCGTACCACCCGTTATCGCCCCAATGATGAATGGGAACGAGAGCCTCTTATTGAATATGGTGGTTGATGGGTCTATATCCTCAAAATCCACCTCAGGTAATGCCATGTGTATTAGGTGAACCTCATTGAATAGGTTATTACCCTCCTCAACATCCTGCTGCGCCGCAATCCTAATGTGGTCATCCTTCCTACTCTCAATCATTCAGACGTGGATTAATCACGAAAATAAAAGCTTATCCTAGCCGTAACAATACATATTGTATATAGACATTAGGAATCAATATATTGATTAAACCCATTCCACAATATAAATTTATTAACAGAAAAGCCCCCTTCACAACTCGGTGATAAGAAAATGTTCATGA